>CAZPZL010000006.1:0-23867 GCA_964590925.1 uncultured Granulicella sp. | reverse complement strand
GCTTCAAGGCCGAGATCCTCGACACGCTGGCGATGACGATCACGCCGGTTGCGGGGACGCTCTTCGGCAACGCTTCGATTCAACTGCCGATTCAGCCCTATCTGGCGATCCGCGTCGTGCGTGTGTGAGACCGACGAATTGCATCGAGAATCGGCCTTTGACTGAATTCCAGAAGCGGATGCCAGATTCGCTGCAAGCTGACGACAGGACAGCCCAGCGGTTAGTATGATCGGGTAGATAAAATCCCGGTTGTGAGGTCTTTAGTGCGAACGATTCAGTCGGTCGGCATGGCGGTTCTTCTTGGGGTTTCTTTTAGTGTGGGTGCGCAGATTCTGAATGCGCAGACGCCTGCAGTGGCTGGAACTGGTGCGGCTCCAGCGGTGCAGATGGACGGGCGGGCGCCGCAGGTGTTGCCCGGCGCGGGACTGGCCCAGCATGACTTCGTCTACTCCGGTGAGAGCCACGACCGACGGATCTTCATCGTGCGCGGGGGCAAGATCGTCTGGAGCTACGACGACGCGGCGGGCAAGGGCGAGATCAGCGATATGGTCGCTCTGGCCAACGGCAACATCCTCTACGCGCATCAGTTTGGCGTCACCGAGATCACGCCGGAGAAGAAGGTCGTCTGGAACTACGAGGCCCCGGCGGGCCACGAGATCCATACCGCCGTGCCCATCGGCACAGAGCGCGTCCTGTTTATCATGAACGGCGATCCGACCGCCGTGGTGCGCGTGGTCAACACGACAACAGGTGCGGTGGAGAAGGAGTTTCCGCTGGAGGTAAAGAAGCCGGTGAGCGTGCATGGGCAGTTTCGTCACGCTCGGTTGACTTCGGCGGGGACGCTGCTAGTGGCGCACATGAGTCAGGACAAAGTTGTCGAATATGATGCGGAAGGAAAGGTGGTGTGGTCGTTTCCGGCGACGGGGCCGTGGAGCGCCGATCCACTGGCCAATGGCAACGTGTTGATTACAGACCGAGTTGGCGTGCGCGAGGTGACGCGGCGAGGCGATACGGTATGGAGTTGGACTCCGGCAGATGCTCCGGGTTACAAGTTTGCCAGCCTGCAAGAGGCACGACGATTGGCCAATGGCAATACCGTCATCAACAACTGGGTTAACGAGTGGACGAAGAATGCAGACAATGCGCCGGGATCGGTGCAGGCCATTGAGGTGACTGCCGCCAAGCAGATCGTTTGGGCACTGCGGGAGTGGACGCCGCCGACCGCACTGGGACCAGCGACTTCCATTCAGTTTCTGGATCAACCCGGTACGCCTGCCATGGAAGACGCGCACTTCGGGCAGATTCAATAAGCGAGAGTATCCCGTTGGGAGAACCTCGTCTCGATGACTAAAGCGGCTTCTGAATTACTGTTGTCCAGTGCTTATTTAAGTTGAAGGTTCCATTCGACGGGGGAGAGTTCGGCGGGGTCTTTCACCTCAGCGACTTTCTTGGTTGAGCGTTCAGCAATTTTGCGATCTGGTCCAGTTGCTGCAGCGAGTTGCCGCTGAGGTCTTCTCCTTTGGGTAGACATTGGCACAATCGGATTGTGGCATTTTCGCCCGCGTCCGCGCTCCCAGGTGTTGTGCGAATGTGCGATAAACCCCAGGCGGAGCTTGTCCTCAGGTCTTGATAGCGCGTCGTCACGGGTGTGATGGCCGGCGCGCCCGTTGCGGTCCGGCGGCTATAGCCACCGGACCGCAACGCAAATCCAAACGTTCACTGCGCAAACCTATATTCTAAGAGGGACGCATCGGTTGGCCGCTTGCCGAGGCGCGTCGCAGAATGGAAACAGCGCCCGTACGTCTGAAGGAGACACCTCAACCCATGGCAGCCACCGACGTAGCTCCCCCCGACCTCTCCGCCGAGGCTAACGCAGGCGTGAATCCTTGGCTGATTGCCATGTCGGTCATGCTGGCCACCTTCATGGAGGTGCTGGACACCTCGATCGCGTCGGTGGCGCTGCCGTATATCGCCGGATCGCTGTCGGCGACGACCGACGAGGCGACCTGGGTTCTGACCAGCTATCTGGTGGCTAATGCCATCGTTCTGCCAGCCAGCAACTGGTGCTCTCTGCGCTTTGGGCGCAAGCGATTTCTGATGTCGTGTGTTGCCCTGTTCACGCTGTCCAGCCTTGCCTGCGGAGCCGCTCCCTCGCTGGCATTCATCCTGATGGCGCGCGTGGTACAGGGCGCGGGTGGAGGAGCCTTGCAGCCGCTCTCGCAGGCCATCATGCTGGAGTCCTTTCCGCCGCGCAAACGCGGTGCCGCGATGGCTCTGTTCGGATTCGGCGTGGTGGTTGCGCCGGTGCTTGGTCCGACGCTCGGCGGCTGGCTCACCGACACCTACAGTTGGCGCTACGCCTTTTATATCAACATACCAGTCGGCCTGCTTGCGCTGTACATGATCAATCGCTTCGTTCACGATCCGCCGTACATCAAAAACGCGCGCGTTCCCGCCTTCGACAACATCGGCTTTGGGGCTCTGGTCGTATGGACCGGAACCCTGCAGATCATCCTCGACAAGGGACAGGAGGACGACTGGTTCGGAGCTACCTGGATTCGCTGGGCCTTTTTCTTTCTTGTCACCAGCTTCGCTCTATTTGTCTGGCACTCCTGGCGCGCGCGCGACCCGATGGTAAACCTGAAGTTGCTGAAGAACCGCAACTTCGGCGTGGGCTGCTTGCTCATCTTCTTCTTCGGCATTGCGATCTACTCGACCATTGTGGTACTGCCCTTGTTCTATCAGGAGTTGCTGGGATATACGGCGTTTACGGCCGGACTAGTGGTTGCGCCGCGCGGCATAGGGACGATCTGTGGTCTGCCGATCGTCGGCATCCTCTCGAACAGGGTCGATCCACGCTACCTGCTAACCTTTGGATTCTGCATCTACGGCATCAGCACTCTGATACTCAGCAACGTCACTTTGGGCATCTCCCCCACCACGCTGCTTTTCCCAATCATGCTGACAGGCTTTGGCATCAGTTTTGTCTTCGTCCCCAACAGCATGTCGGCTGTCGGCACACTTCGCAACGAGCAGATGGGCGCGGCCAGCGGACTCTTCAACCTGATGCGCAACATCGGTGGCTCAATTGGAATTTCACTGGCCTCGACCATGCTGACGCGGCATACAGCAGTACATCAGAACGAGATTCTGAACAGCGTTCCCGTCACCGGTCGCGCTTTTCAGAACTCGCTCACCGGAGCGCGCCACGCGCTCAGCGTCAGCGTTGGACCGGCTAACACGCTGCACCCTGCCCTGACGCTGCTCTACGGTCAACTGCATCAGCAGGCGGCTCTTTGGGCCTTTGTAGACGTCTTGCGCGGGCTCAGCCTGCTCGGTTTTGTTTGCCTCGGGATCTCGTGGCTCTTCAAGAAGGTTCAACCCGGACATGCTCCGCCCGGTGCCCACTAGAGAGCCTCTGATTCCACCTGTCGCGATGAAGCCGCGATGGCTGGGGTACCCGAGCATTGGAGACTTTACTGACAGAGGCTCCAGCGAAGGCAAGACAATCCATCGGCAAGCTGTCGCTTCTACTTCTTTTTCACTGGGATCAATGCTTGTATTCGCTGGCTCCAGGTCGGCTTTGTGGGCGAAGGCGGCTTGGCAAGCGCGGATTGCGTGGTTGAAGCGGGAGGCAATAGGATCGCCGGAGCAACTGTGCCGGTGGAGGACGACTTACCGGGGGCATCGATGCCCGGTTTCGCAGCGCCGGGGGTGGTAACGGGCTGGGGGGTGCTGGATGCGTCGGCCCACTGGACGATCAGAGAAACACGCCGGTTGGAGGGGTCGAGCGGATTGGATGGAATGCGCAACGACTGGTCGGCGTATCCGCGCACCTGTGAGATCTGGTCTTGACGCAAGCCGGCATCCTGCAACAACTGGCGGGCGGCGTTGGCGCGGTCGGAGGAGAGCTCCCAGTTGGAGTAGCCCTTGTTGCCTGAGTAGGGCTGGGCGTCGGTGTGGCCCTCGATCATCAGGTGATTGGGCAGGACCTTCAACTGTTCGGCGAGCATGTCGAGCAGCTTCACTCCGTTGTCGCTCAGCTTGGGGCTTCCGCTCTGATAGAAGGTCCCACCGCTGTCCTCGATCAGTTCGATGCGCAGACCCTCACCGGTCATGGTGATTTCGACCTGCTTGGAGAGCTTGGTGAGGTCGGCCTGACGGAGGATGGCTTTTTCGATCTGCTCTTTGAGGTTGGCGACGTTCTTCTGGTCGATGGAGACGCTTTCTCCGACTCCCAGCGCCTTGGTCCCGGTTTCCTTGCCACCGCTGAGCGGATCATTGAAATAACCTGCAACGGCCTTTTTGATCTGCGGCGTGGTGTTGAGCAGCCAGAGCACAATAAACAAGGACATCATGGCGGTCATGAAGTCAGCGTAGGCGACCTTCCACGCACCTCCGTGGTGGCCTGCGCCAGAGACCTTTTTTTTGATGACGATAATGGGTCGAATCGCCTTGCTCGGTGCCATTTTACTACTCCAATAGTTTTATCTACGATAAATGCATAGTCCTTATGCTGGAATTTCCGCTGCGGGATCGGCGACTACAGCTGGACGCTTGCACTCCTGCTCCATCTCGTCGAATGTGGGGCGGACGCGCTCGGGGATGGCTCGGCGTCCCATCTCGATGGCGAGCATGGGTGCCAGACCTTTTAGAAATGCGAGGATGATGACACGCAGGACATGGAGATATGCGTTGTGGTCGTCAACGGTCTTGGACATGTTGGCTGCCAACGGCCCAACGAAACCATAGCAGAGCAGGATTCCGAGGAAGGTTCCGACCAGCGCGGCGGCGACCTTCTTGCCGATCTCCTCGGGCGGTCCGCCGAGCGATCCCATGGTGATGACGACGCCAAGGACGGCAGCGACGATACCAAGGCCGGGCAGCGCATCAGCCACGGTGGTAAGGGCGTGGACCGGTTCCATCAACTCGTGGTGAGAAACCTCCATGTCTAGCTCCATCATCTGGTCCATGTCGAAGGGCTCGACGCCTCCGGTGATGGCTGTGCGAAGTGTGTCGCAGACGAATGCAAGGACGTGATGGTCGCTGAGGAAGTCGGGGTATCGCTGAAAGATCTCGCTCTCGATAGGCTTTTCGACGTCGTCTTCGATACCCATAAGCCCTTTTTTGCGGACCTTGTTGCAGAGCTCGAACATCATCCGTAGGGAATCCAGATAGCGCTGTTTTCCGAATTTGGAGGCACCGAACGAGCCGAGTACGCCTTTAATCATCGACTGAATAATGTGGATGGGATTGGCGACCAGAATGGTTCCCAAAGCCGCGCCGCAGATGGTCACCACCTCGGACGGCTGAAGCAGAACCAGAATGTGGCCCTTCTCCATGAGGAATCCAGCGATCACCGATCCAAAGACGACGACAATGCCAATGATTGGAAGCATCTAGTTCCCCCTCGCTTCGGTGGCGCGGTTTCCACCCTCGTAGACACTGGTCTGCATGGCTTGGCGGGCGCGATTGAGTAATGCGGGCAAGGTATCATTCTCAACGGCATAACTGGCTCCGATGCTGACGGTAAGGCCGACGCGGTCACCCCACCAGCGGAAGTCGGCGGTGCGAGCCTGACCAGCTAAACGGCGCGCGTGTTCGAGAAGCAGTTCGGAGGTACGCTCGTGGGACAGCACGAGGTACTCGTTGTCTCCCCAGCGACCAAGAATCTCGGCTGGATTCATCTGACGCATGAGGGTCTGCTCGACGGCGCGCAGCATGGATTCGCAGGCGTCTCGTCCGTGGGTTTTGCGCAGGGAGGCGGCCTGATCGACGGTGATCCACAGAAGGCCGAGAGGGGTTTGATTAGTCAGACGGAGGTGAAAGGCGGCCTCAAGACGATCCTCCATTTCGGCTTGACTGCGCTCGATGCCAACACCTTCGCCGGTCTCGCCGTGGGGCAGGGCGTCTACCTCTTCGACAGCGAAGAAGAGCAGTACACATCCGGTGGGGCGGCACTCGTCGTCGGTCAAAGGCACCTTGCGCAACATGGCGGGAACGTTGTGTCCCTGCTTGTGGCTGAAGGCGACCAGAAGCGAGGGCGACTTCGACTCCTCACTATCGGCTTCGCTTGCAACATCGGCGTCGACCAGTGGCGTACGATCACTATAGCCGACAACGGTTCCAAAGAAGCCGGTGGTGCCTAGCGACGAGGCACCTACGCGTGCCGCCGCATAGGCGCCAACACGACTGCGATGCTCCTCATCGATGCGGTAGAGGCTTTGGGGGCAGGGCGCGTTGACAACTTCCGCGGCGGCATATCCGGTCAATTTGGTTGCGGCCTTGTTCCAGAAGAGGATGATCGAGCGCTCATCAAGGACGGCAACACCCTCCTCGATCAGGTCCAGAGTCGCCTCGAGCATTTGTATCCGATCACAAATCATCAACTAGACCCTCGGGACAGCTCAGGAGCGTACCGCGCAATAACGCACAGTCTGCTTATCGACCGAGTTGCACAAGACTTCAAGCGCTAGCGCCAGGCAATCCGTGCATTAATCTGTGGATTAGGAGGAAATTGAGCGCATGATTGAAGCCGATGCACAGACGAGCCGTGAAGCTGACGCCTCACGGCTCGCGGCACTGGCGGAGGATGCCGACAACTCACAAAAACCTACACTGCTAATCCTGCGCTGGGCCAATGTCCTCTCGGTGGAGAGTGAGGCGAACAATGTGGGTGTCGAAGCAGTAGGAGCGGGAGACCTTGACTGAGGGCTTGCTGAGTCGGACTTTGTAGTCACCGCCAGAGATGACGGTGGGGGGCGAGAGGGCGCAGTCTGCAAGGGCGGGGATGTCGTTCTTCCATCCACCGGCAAGCATATTACAGAGCTCGCCGAGGGCGTCATCGATGGAGTCGTCGTTCTCGTCGATGGGCGCTCCGCCGAGCATGGCGGAGGCAATCAGGCGGGCAGCGTGGGTGCTGATCTGTACCTGACAGGAGCCACGCATGGAGCCGGAGAAGCCGACGATGCCGGTGCGCTCGTCTGCCTCCGAAGAGGGCGGCTCGATGCTGGTGGCATCGACCACCCGGGTCTGAAAGCCGAACATCATGCTAAAGACCTCGGCGACGGAGCGATCAGCGCGACGCAGGTTTTCCTCTGAGATAAATTCCTCTACGCTAAAAGTGGTCGGAGCAACAGTGGTGTTTGCCATGGCAGTCTTCCTGACTTGAGATTGAGATTCGTACATTGCATATTCCTGTGCTACCGATGTTGCCCCCACCACGCAGGAAAAAATCATGGGAGAGTATTACTTGCTGCTAGACCTCTCGCTGCTCGAGCATTTTCACCGCGGGGTAGAGTGCTGCGGCACGAGGAAAATGCGGTAATTCTTCGCTGCGCTCAGAATGACAATCATCGAATTCTCTGTAGCAGCAGTGAAATTATTTGAACTAGCTTCTTGCGATCAAGCGGCGAGTAGCGGCTTGACGTTATTGACGATGTGTTCAATGCTGAAAGGTTTTCGAATGTATCCGCGCGCGCCAGCAAGGATTGCCTGACGGACCTGCGGCTCGCTGGACTCGGTGGTGACCATGACAATGGGCGTACCGGGAGCGAGCTTTTCCGCCTTGATCTGCTCGAGCAGCTGCAGTCCGGTCATGACGGGCATGTTTATGTCGCACATAATGAGTTCGACCTTGCCTGCTCGCAGGATTGCTAGCGCCTCGTTGCCGTCTCCGGCCTCGAGTACGGTGTCGAACTCGACTCCTGCCATCTTCAGGGTGCGCAGCACGACCTTACGCATCATGGCCGAATCATCTACCACTAGAATTGATCCCTTCATCTCTTCTCCCCTCGCTTCGATTGGTTCGACTGCGCCTGAACGCTTGCCAGTGCGATGCTATCCGGCCTTTGCTGCGGCTTTCGAATACTGTCTGACTGTATCGGTCAAAACTCGCGGAATATCATTAAGTGATGCAACTGTGCACACTGCATCGATTCTTTTTGCCTCTCGGGGCATACCGTAGACGACACAGCTTGGCTCATCCTGACCGATGGTGAATGCTCCGGCGCGGCGCATGGAGAGCATTCCTCGCGCGCCGTCGTTTCCCATGCCAGTTAGAATGACTCCGATGGCGTTGGTTCCGGCGGTCTGAGCCACAGAGGCGAACATGACGTCGACCGAAGGCCTTTGGTAGCAAACCTGCGGGCCCTGTTGCAGCTCAACCATGTAGCCCGCGCCCGCGCGACGTAGAAGCATGTGGTAATCGCCGGGAGCAATCAGGGCCAGACCGCGGCGCAGCATGTCGCCATCGACTGCCTCGCGCACCTCCATGCGACAGAGCTTGTTCAACCGATTGGCAAAGGCCAGTGAAAATCCAGCAGGGATGTGCTGGGTGACGACCATTGGAGGCATATCGGCGGGAAGCTGGAGCATGATCTCCTGAATGGCAACCGTTCCTCCGGTCGAAGCACCAATTGCGATGATGGTACGGGGATCGAGCGGCAGACCAGAGAGGCAGGAGGGAGCTGTCTTTGTCTCTGGCGCGATGCTGGTCGCTGTTTGCGGCTGCGCGTTTTGGGCCTGTGCAATGCTGGTTACTTTTTGCGACGGCGCAGCTGGCTTCTGCGCTGGAATAACACTGGCAACAGGACGCTGTACTGGCGCGGGGCTGACGGGCTTCTGCTCCGGCACTACTGCGGGAACGATGTCGCTGGCTGGGCGAGGACGCGCTCCGGCAGCACCGCGGATCTTGGCCGCCAACGAGTGACGCAGGTCTCCAACCGAGTAGGGACCGGAGGGTTTGGCCATGACGTCAACCGCACCGCAGCGTAGGGCCTCGAGCGTGGCTGCACAGGAGGCCTGGCCAAGAGAACTGACGATGATGGTGGGGATCGGATGATGATGCATCAGGCGCTTGAGGAACGTGATGCCATCCATGCGCGGCATCTCGATGTCCAGAGTGAGGACGTCGGGATGCAGCGAAAGGATCTTGTCGCGGGCGACGTAAGGATCGGGCGCGGTTCCGACTACCTCCATATCCGGCTCAGAGGAGATGGTCTCGCTCAGGATCTTTCTGACAATTGCAGAATCGTCGACGATAAGAACCTTGATCTTCCGAGTTGTGTCGCCTGCTGTCAGCATGTGTTCCCTTCGACTGCGACCCAAACGGTAATCACACCGCTGTCGGTATCCAACTTTGAGATCAAGATGTCACCCTGACTGGCATTGGGCGTAACGGCGATCTCTTCTGGGTGCGTTAGGACGAACTTATTCTCGCCCTCGACCTTGCTCATCACCGAGCCGCAGAACATGTTGGCCAGTTCGCCGACAACTTCGTGGATCTCTCTGGAGTTGATGTCGTCAGGCTCTTCGCCGAGGAAGTTGGCGGCCAGACTGTGAGCTGACTGCTGCTCGATGGACAGGCCGAAGCGTCCGGTGATGTCTCCGGTGAAGTGGAGGCAGTAGGCCAGCGTGACTGGCGGCTCGGTTGGCTCGGGGGCCTCCGGATCCACCCAGTCCAGCGGGATCTCACCATTGACGGTGGTGAAGTACATTGCGTCGAGGACCTGCGAGCAGCACTCGGGGAGCAGGCGGGAAAAGTCAGAAGCTGTCATTGGGCGCACCTCCCAGCAGGCGATACATTTCAGTGCTTAATGTTGCGGGCATGAAAGGCTTGGTCACATATCCATTGGCCCCGAGCGAGATCATCTGCTTGACTCGGGTGTCGCTCTGGTCAGTGGAGACGACCAAGACGGGTATCTCGGCCAACATGGAATCGGCACGCACGGCGACCAGCAACTCTTCGCCATCCATCTCTGGCATGTTGATGTCGGTCATGATAAGGTCGACCCAGTCGGAGCGAAGAACGACCAGTGCTTCCAGTCCGTTGCCTGCCTCCATGTACTTGCCGACATCGACACCAGAGATGTCTATGACACGACGCACTACGCGGCGCATGGCTGGTGAGTCGTCGACGATCAGAATGTTAAAGGCCATCGCCGGCCCCCTTTCTTCTTGTATTGGGCGCCATCTCTCGCTCTGGTTCGCCCGACGTTCTTAGTTGTACACGGCCAGTAGCGACGTCAATGCGCACGGTTCGCGAACTGGTTCCGCCAATCTCTTCCTTTTGCACGATCACACCCGCCTTCCAAAAGATCTTTCTCATGGCGGTATGGTTTCTTTGGCCGATGTTGAAGGTTCCGTTGGGGTCTAGCATCTGCGCGCCGCCGGCGGCCATAACCACCATGCGCGCCTTGACTGCACCCAGTTGATAGGCACTTTTGAAGAGCAGGGGAATGCCGGTGTCGGCGAACATGAACGGACGCTGTCCAGCCTTATCTGCGTCCAGGCTGGACTCCGGCAGCATGTAGTGCAACAGCCCTGCGACCTTGGCAACGGGGTCGTGAATCATTACGGCGATACAGGAGCCGAGGGCGTGAGTAATCAGGACGTCGTCCGGCTGCTTGCTTACCTTGCAATCACCAATGCCGACTATAACGGAGGCCATCATGCACGCCCCATCTGGCCGGCACGCGCGCGGCCCTGCTTTCGATACGTCGCGGGAGAGATGTATTCGAGCGAGTGCGAGATGCTGTTCAGGCTCTCGGAGTGCCCGATGAAGAGATAGCCGCCGTCCTCGATGCGCTCGGTGAGGCGCTGCACCAGACTCTGCTGGGTCGGCTTGTCGAAGTAGATCATGATGTTGCGGCAGAAAATCACGGCAAACTGAGGGCCGTCGGGTAGCGCGTCCATCAGATTCAGACGTCCGAACTCGATCATTGAGCGGACCTCGTTTTTGAAGCGATAGGTATTGACTGCGGCGTTCTGGCCCTTCAACAGATAGCGATGCATTATGTCGATGGGAATGCCGTCGAATCGCTCGGCTGGATAGACACCATTTTTGGCGCGTTCGAGCACGCGGGTGGAGATGTCTGTGGCCTTGATTCGCACCTTGTAGGCGGCCTCCTGCGGAGCCTCTTCGAGCATGGACATGGCAATGGAGTATGGTTCCTCGCCGCTGGAGCAGGCGGCGCTCCAGAGGTGGATCTGGGATCGTGTACGCAGAGTGGGATAGACCGTCTTGCGCAGAAATTCGAAGTGACGCGGCTCGCGAAAAAAACTGGTGTGGTTGGTGGTCAACTGATCGACCATGGACTCCAGCGCGGCTCCGGAGCGATCTGCCATTACGTAGTAGTAATAGGCCTGAAACGACTTCAGACCGAGTTCTCGCAGCTTCTTGCCCAGGCGTGCGGATACCAGTCCCTGTTTGCCGTTGTGCAGGTCGAGACCGAAGTGTTCGTAGGCGAGCAGACGGAACTTCTCGAACTCCGCAGGCTTGAGAACGGGTGCGGCATCGATGATGGTGGAGGCTGTTGCCGTCACTAGATCCTCCCCTTGTAGATTCCATCCATGTCGAGGATCAGGCCGACGCGGCCATCGCCGAGGATGGCGCAACCAGCGATTCCGACGACGCTCTTAAAACGCTGTCCGAGGCTCTTGATGACGACCTCCTGTTTGCCGACCAGATCGTCGACGAAGAGGCAGAACTGGCGTCCCTGACTCTCGGCGACGATCAGAGTTCCCTGGGTTAGATCGTGGGCGCGAGGCTCGACGTCGAATCGTATGTGAAGTCTCACGATGGGCAACAGGCCTCCGCGCACCATGACCATCTCGCCTTTGCCCTGAATGGTCGAGAGCATCTCGGCGGTGGGGCGGAACATCTCGCGGACCGAGAAGATGGGGACGATGTATCTCTGCTCGCCGACGATTACGACCAAGCCTTCGATAATCGCTAAAGTGAGGGGCAGCTTGATGAAGAATGTGGTTCCCTCGCCCTCTTTGGATTGAATGTCGATGCGTCCGCGTAGCTTCTGCACATGGCGGCGCACGACATCCATGCCGACGCCACGTCCGCTGATGTCGGTAATCTTATCGGCGGTGGAGAATCCGGGCTCGAAAATGAGCAAGAATATCTCGTTGTCGGAGAGCTGTTGCCCGGGCTGAATCAATCCGTTTTGTTGCGCCTTGGCGAGAATTTTTGCGCGATTGAGGCCGCGACCATCGTCGGAGATGGCAACAACAATCTGGCCGGACTGATGATACGCCGAGACACGCACATGCGCGACGAGATCCTTGCCAGCAGCGAGCCTTTCCTCGCGGGTCTCGATGCCGTGGTCGATGGAGTTTCGGACCATGTGCAGCAAGGGATCGGAGAGCTCCTCGGCGATGGTCTTGTCCAGTTCGGTGTCCTCTCCGGTGGCCTCAAAGACGATCTGCTTGCCTGCACGGCGCGCCAGATCGCGGACCAGGCGCGCCGTCTTCTGGAACTGGAGGCCGATCGGTACCATGCGCATGCCGGTGGTGATGCGCTGCACGTCTGCGGTGATGCGTGCCAACTGGGTGAGGTCACGCAGGAAGCGCGCATCCTTGACCGCAGTAAGCACGGGGCTATGGCCGATCAGGGTCTGCGCGATGACCATCTCGCCGACCATATCCATCAACTGATCGAGCTTTCCAGTGTCAATGCGAACTGACGAGGCAGCAGAAGTAGTGGTGGCACTGGCCTGCACGCGGATTGGCTCTGCGGCCATCACCTCTTCGGGGCTGGGTGCGACGGGAGTCGGCGGCGCGGCGGAAGTTTGAGAGGTGAGCGCGGACTCGGACGCATCATCGGCCATATCGTCCAGCGAGTTCTCTTCGGCTGTATTGGGCGATGCCTCGACTGGCTCGCTGGATACTGCCTGTGCCGGGGACGATACAGGCGAAACGGCTTTTGACTTCGATTTTGACTTCGACTTTGCAGTAGCCGGCGGGGTAGAGACGGCCGCAATAGCGGCAGGCGCGGCACTCGATCCGCCCTTCACCACCTGACGGATTCGTTCCAGCAGCGCAGCATTTACATGCGTGGGCGGAGGAGTCTTGCCTGCCAACCGGTCGGCAATTGCGGCCAGTTCCTGTCGCACAATGTCGGTACTTTCGAGCACCACATCCACCACGGCGGGAGTAACGGTCAACTGCGAGGTGCGGGCCAGGTCAAGCAGTGTCTCGACCTCATGCGCCAGCGATTGAATCTCGGCAAACTCCAGAAATCCAGCGAGCCCCTTGATGGTGTGAAATCCACGAAAGATGGAATTGAGTGTATCGGATGCGGAGTTGTCCTGCTCCAAAATAAGCAACTGACTCTCGATGTTGGCCAGATGCTCGCCGGACTCAGTGATGAATTCGCGAATCAGGTCCTCGTCGGCAGCAAGAGGATTGATGGCGGGCTGCACGGGAGCCGAAGCGGTCGCCTCGGGCTGTTCCTCACCGGTTGTTGTGGCAGAGTCCTGCTCCGATTCCGTGGCGGGTGAGCCCTGCTGCTCCGCAGGATCATCCAGCAGTTTGCGCAGATCAACCAGACCGGTGCTGATCAGGCGGGTCAGGTTAGGGACAGAGAGCTTACAGGGCGGGGCCATCTTCTTCGCTACGCGCTCTGCGGCTGCTGCGGCCGCAGAGTTGCCAAGCTCAGAGGCCATATTGCTCAGGCGCTCGAAGTCGGACGCACCTAGCGTCTTGACGCCATCGATGATCAATCGGGTTGATAGCTCGTCGATCTGTTCGTTCAGATTCGTAAGCTCGACGCTCTGTGCTGTCTCAAACATGGGGTCCCTTCAATCTATTGCTGTTCATCGATTGCCCAGACAGAGCGAGATTCGCATCAAACCAAGACCAGACTGAAGTCATCTGGCGATCCGACGTTCTACTCTCCGCCTGACTGCGTAACAAAATTGAATTGCAGATGCAACCAACGAATTTACTACCATCTGTTAGAACTCCTTGAAATCATCGTCCATGGGAAAGCTGGCGATGGCGGCGGCCTTGGCGGAGACTGGTGCCGCACTCTGCATTGTCGGCAGTTTCACTGCAGACTTGATTCGCGTGACGGTTTTAACTAGCGGCGATCTCTTCACCAGCGATGAGGTCGTGTTTGGTGATAATGTCTTGGCCGGCGATGCGGGAGCGAGTCTCTTCTGCAACTTCTCGGTCGATAGGCGTAGGCTAGAACCGGCGTAGCGCACGGCCGAGGAGCCCTCTGCGGCACCGTCCACCATTGTGCGCAGCGACCTGACAATGTCCTTCATGGCCTCGGCCTGCGCGTTGAGTTGCTCGGCGGCGGCGGCGGATTGCTCGGCGTTGGCGGCGTTGCTCTGGGTGACCTGCTCCATCTGCGAGATCGAACGCGCGATTTGGTCGATGCCGCGCGACTGCTCGACCGAGCCGAGGTTGATCTCATCGACCATCTCCTTGATCTTGCTGGCCTCGTCGGTGATGTCGCGGATGGCGGCTGCAACCTCGTCGACCTTGAGCTTGCCTCCACTGGAACGGCGAATCGATTCTTCGATCAGGTCGGCAGTGTCTTTTGCGGCCTGAGCGCAGCGTTGGGCCAGGTTGCGGACCTCGTCGGCGACAACGGCAAATCCCATGCCAGCCTCGCCCGCGCGTGCTGCCTCGACCGCAGCGTTGAGCGCGAGAATGTTGGTCTGGAAGGCAATCTCGTCGATGACTTTGATTATCTTGGAGATCTTCTGACTGGAAGCGTCGATGCCGTCCATGGCACCGACCATCTCGGCGAGCGAGTGGTTGGCTCGGTTGAATCCCTGACCGGAGCGAGTGACCATCTCGGCTGCGGAACTGGAGTTCTCGGTATTGCGATGGGCCATGGAGTTGATCTCGGTGCTGACGCTGGAGGTCTCCTCGATGGTGGCGGCCTGCTCGGATGAGCCTTGCGCGAGGGACTGGCTGGACGAGGAAACCTGCCCCGCCGCAGACGTGATCTGCGCCGCACTCTCGGCCAGTTCGTTCACGCTTGATCGCATCAGTGCGAGGATCTGGTGGATGACGAAGATAAACGCCACGCCCAGCGCGCAGACCAGAGCCAGCAGAATCCCCGTCAACCAGAATCCCTCGGTAGACGAGGACTCGGCGGAGTTTTCGGCCTGACGCAGACTCTCGGACTGCGCGTCGGCCATCTGGGTGACGTCCTTTTGCTCGCGCAGTTGTAGGGGCTTCAGTTGGTTGTTATAGATGTCGAAGGCTGCTGGCATATCACCGGATCGGGAGTCACTCAGCAACTGTTCGGTATATGTGCGATAGTCCTTGGTTGCGTCCTCCATATCGTTGAGCGCCGTCGAGACCTCGGGCTTCATCTCCATGGTGCGCATCTCGCGGATCGAATCGTAGATGGTCTTCTCGAAGGTGTTGTAGTCGTCGACGTTGAGCTGAATCCTGGGTAGATCGTGCTGTAGGCCACGCATCAGAATCCCTTTGGCCGCAGCCATGGTAAACGAGGAACCAATGTTGATGGTCTGGGCCAGAGTCAATTGCCTCACCGTCACGTCGACGATCTGGTGAATGCGCTGGCCTCCGCTGCGGAGGCTGACCAGTGCGGTAAGTCCAAGGGCAAAGGTCAACGCCATCAGAGACGCAACTCCGAAGATCAGCTTCTTCCCAACACTGTAAGACGACATTTCCTTGCACTCCCCTGACGATTGAGCCGCCAATTAAGCAGACGACCGAATTGGACTGCGTCGTATAAATCGAGCGAGGCTACTGCAAGAGGCTCGATAGGCCGCCCAGCTCGTTGGCCGAGACAACCTGATCGATGTCGAGCAATATCTTGACCTTGCCCTTGATTTTGGCCATTCCCTTGAGAAATGGCATGACTACGCCAGGGCCAAAGTCGGGGGTGTCTTCGATGTCGGCGGGCATCAGGTTGAGCACCTCGACGACACCATCGACGATCATGCCGATGGTTAGATCCTCATCACCCTGACGCGTACGCACCACAATGATGCAGGTTCGCGCAGTGTACTCCTGCGGGGTCAGGCCGAACTTCAGGCGCAGGTCGATGACTGGGATCACCTTGCCGCGCAGATTGATGACCCCCTTGACGTAGGAGGGAACCTGAGGCACGGTGGTGATGTCTTGCAGGCCCATGATCTCACGCACCTTGAGAACCTCGGTGCCGAACTCCTCAACGCCTAGGTGGAAGATGAGGTACTTGCCAGCGCGCTTGGCTACATCCAACGGGATGATAGGCTGCGAAGTTTGTGTCAATGTGGTTGTCTGCATAGAGTCCTTTCCAACGTTGCTATCCCAGCCAGTGACGGCATCAGGTGACAAAAGGATTATCGGCGACTTATCGCCATCCTTGAAGAAACTAGGCGGAATCGACATTCCACGCGACATACAACCACTTACGCCAACTTGCCAAGGCGCAGAGTGTCGCACAATAGAACAGCGTTGGAATCTGTTCTCTGACTGCTTGAAGCTATACATCAGGTGGTGCCCCATCCTTACGGCGGCGTACCTGCTCTTGCCGCAAGGATGGGAGCCACAGATTCATCTGGTCAAAGTCCTAGGGCATATTCACCAAGGGAGGTCTGAACAAGCCCTCAAAATTCCATCATGGGCTAAACAGCTATAGATAAGCAGGCTGCTTGCGGAGGCTATCGTCCTGTATTTGAAGGACTCATCCTGAACACAGCGAAGCATCCCGGTATTTCGTCGTTGCTTGATTCGTTCGAGGGGTGAGACGGTGTGGACTGGAATGGGCGGCTTGCAGGTCTGATTTGGTCTGTAAAAATTTGTCGAGCCAAAGTTTTTCCTTGCAGAATCTGATGCGGTCAATGTAGTAATTGGGCTACTGTAGTCGATACAGTAGGCGGTCGGTGGAATCGAGGGGCCGTATGAGACGGTTTATCTGTTGTATGACATTGATTGCAGGAACATGCGGCTTGTGGTCGCAGGTTCTGTATGCTGCGAATGGGAGTGTGGCAACGCAGACACCTGCCGTTGCAGCGACACCGACCAATTCGGCGGACTTCGTTGGGGCAGAGGTTTGTGCTAGTTGCCACGTCGAAGAGGCAAAAAAGTTTAGCACCAATCCCCATTCGCGGCTGGCGCTGATGCATCGGGGTACAGGGCAGACCTGTGAAAGTTGCCACGGTCCAGGCAAGGCACACGTCGAGAGCGGAGGCGACATCACAAAGATCAAGGTGCCGAGCAAGATGAGTCCATCCGAGATCGACGCAACCTGTCTGGAGTGCCACGCGGGAGCTCACCCGAACTTCGCGCGTTCGCCGCACGCCAAGGCTGGCGTGAGTTGTCTGGGATGCCACAGCATACATGATTCAGTTCCAGAGACCAAGTTGCTGAAGACCGCGCAGCCGGGGCTGTGCTATAGCTGCCACTCGGATGTGAAACCAGCGTTTGCCATGCCGTTTCACCACAAGGTGGACGAGGGGCTGCTGGAGTGCTCCGATTGTCACGACATGCATGGGACGTTCGGCAACAGTAATCTGAAATCGACCGCTGACCAAAACGCCGTCTGCACCAAATGCCACACCGAGACACGCGGGCCGTTCGTCTTCGAGCATCCGGCGGTGAAGGCTGAGGGGTGCCTATCGTGCCACACTCCGCATGGCTCGCAGAATGCGCGGCTGCTGAATGTGCCGAACGTGAATCAGCTTTGTAACCAATGCCATAGCCCGGTCGCAGTAGGCTCGGTTCGTGGGGTGCATGCAAGCTCGTCGGATGTTACGCCCTGCATCAGCTGCCACACCATGATTCATGGGTCCAATGTAAATCCGGCCTTTATCCGGTAGAGCGAAGGTCGCGCCGTCCTAGAATCTTCGGGCGGCGCGGTCGGCTATCGCTACGACGTAGGATGCAAGGTTTCGACGCTCGCTAGATGAATGACTACGAGGCTTGAGACAATGAAAAATGATGCAATCTCTCGGCTACTTGCTATAGCAGGGATTTGTTTGTTGACGACGGCAGCTTATGGGCAGAGCGCATTGCCTGCGCCAGTTGCGGACGAGACGACAGAGCATGGCTTTATTGTGCATCAGTCTGCGGATCTGGGCGGGCATATGGTGAACATTACTGGTAGCGGCGCAATGTATGACACGCTGGTCAATCTACAGTCTGGGCCGCGCGTGTTGGATCAAACCTTTACCCTGCGCGCACTGGAGACGAACAAGCATCCGCTGTTCGACTCGCTGACAGCGACGAGCAATGGCTTTGGCGGCGATCCGAACAACTTTGCCAAGCTGGATTTTTCCAAGGGGAAGGTCTATGAGTTCTCGGCGCTCTTTCGTCGCGACAGGCAGTACTTTGACTACGATCTGCTGGGCAATCCGTCGATCCCGGCGGGAATGACGATTCCTTATGGACTCGTTAATGGCGTGCCGACTGCGGCATCGCTGGCCTGGCCGCAGGTGATGCAGTCGCCGGTGATGTTTAATACGGTGCGCAGAATGACAGATACGAACCTGACGATTCTTCCGTTGTCTAAGGTGAGCTACCGAATTGGCTACTCGAAGAATATCTTTCAGGGGCCGACGCTGAGTCCGGGACGCTCGATTGGCAAGTTTGATACGCTGCTCAACGAGTATCAGCGCAATAACACGGACGACTTTACAGGCGCGATTGACTGGAAGCCGCTGCCGCAGACCAAGATTACCTTCGAGGAACAGGTCAACCACTACAAGGCGGATTCTTACTTCACTCTGGCATCACAGGACATGATTGCGCAGGAGGCCGATGGTACGCCAGTCTCGATTGGTAGCTGGTACTCTACGGCGAACAACCCTGCTGCTTCGCCCTATACCAGTTCATCCTGTAATACGGGCAGCATGGGTAGCAGCGCCTATAACAACGCGACCAACTACACCATTTTCTCGGCTCCGCAGACTCCCGGTGGTTTGCCGATCATCAATCCGGCCTGCGATGTGGTCACCAGCTATCTGCGCTCGCAACCGACGCGCGTGATTACACCGACTGAGACGCTGCGCTTTCAGAGTTCGAGCATCAAGAATATCGCGATGAATGGCGATCTGCGCTATACAGTTGCCAGCTACAACATGCCGAACTACTACGAATACTGGACAGGACTGGATGGAGTGGCCGCAACCAAGGCTGGAGTCACCCCAGCATATCCCGCTCAGTCAATTCGCTCGGCTGCGTTTGCCGGCTATGCAAGTGGGCAGCGGCAGGTTATCAGCGTGGATTATGGAATCACATGGCAGGCTACAAAGACGCTCAGCTTGGCCGATCAGATCGACTACTCCAGCACGCACCAGCCTGGCAGGACGAATATCTCTGCCGGAATTACGCAGAACACCCCGACCGATCCAAACCAGACCATCAACTTCTCTGGGACACTGGTTCCCGGCTCTACATTTACTGTGAGCGGCAATCCGAATGGCACTGAACAATATGGCTACTTCGGCCAGAAATATGTGACCAACAACGCGACCGTAAGTTGGGAGGCTTCGACGCGCGCGACCTTGGCGCTGACCTATCGCTACAAGACGCACACCATCGGGGAAGGCATTCCTGATTTTGGACTGTTGGCTGTGGGAGCGACTCCAACAAGCAGCGGTGCGGTGACGATCAACGAGAATGCAGGGATCCTCAATGCGGCGCTGCGTCCAACCGAGCATTTGCAGATGAGTGGCACGGTGGAGATCTCATACGATGACAATGCATTTACTCCGGTCGCTCCACGACAGCTGAAGCGCTATCGCTTTCACACGACGTACAAGCCGAAGACGTGGCTTTCAGTTGCAGGCGCTTATACCGATTTGGAGCGGCATAACAATACAAACAACACGGGCGCGCCCTCCGTGGACGGGCCGCTCAATCACGTCGATCACAGCCGGACGGTGAGCACCAGCGTTGTGGCATCGCCGAATGAGCATTACAGTCTGGATGCGAGTTACTCCTACTCGGATGTTTATACGTCAACCAACGCGTGTATTGCTACCGCGACCACTACCAGCACGCTGCCCGGAGTGGATACAGGGGTGGGTTGCCCGAATACGGCCGGATATTTTCTAGCCAAGGACTTCATGGATGCGCCGACCCAGTACGCATCGATTGGTGTGATCTATTCGCCGAATAAGGTAATTCGCACGGCGGCTGGTTATCGTATCAGCGCAGTGAGTGGCAACCAGTTGTTCGACGATGCGCAGCAGGTGAATGGCTCGTTGCAGTCGGCCTACCAGACACCGTTCATCAATGTGGCGTGGACGGTGCATCCGGGGTTGGTTTGGCGGGCGGAGTATAACTACTTTGGCTATGGCGAGGGCGGACCATCGGGCGCACCGATGTGTAGTAGCGCAGCGCCTACCGGAACGCTGACATCGATTGTGTTGCCTGTTTCATTTTCCTGTAGCTCGAATGCAAACGGGCCGACTGGGTTGACGGAGCCTTCGTCGGGTTTGAGCGCGCCCAGAAATTTTCACTCCAACAATGTGACGTTGGCAATGCACTATTCGTTTTAAGCTTGTAGCCGATTTATGTGGTTAGGAGTTGAAGGTTTGATGTAGCTTATTGCAAGCAAGTTATTGGGTGGAACCAACTAAATAACCTCAACGCAACGATAGGAGACGAGACGTGAAGATACGGATAGGATTTGCGATGATAGCGATTACCACGGCTACGGCTGTTGGCATTGCGCTAGCTCAGGGAACCGGTGCCGATACCTACAAGACCAACTGCGCAGCTTGTCATGGAGCGGACGGAACGGCGAGCAGTCCGGCGGGAAAGATGATGAAGATCAAATCGTTCAAGTCGCCGGATTCGATCAAGAAGACCAATGCAGAGCTGACAGCGGTAATCAGCAATGGCGCGGCCCCGATGAAAGGCTTTTCCGGCAAGCTGACTGATGCGCAGATCAAGGATGTGGTGGCTTACATTCGCACCTTGCAGAAGTAGGCTCGATCAAGTCTGGGGCGAGTCGCAGTCGCCCCAGAACTCTTCCGGCAGAGGAGTTGCCTTTCAATCAGTCTGGATTGACCTGTAAATAAATGTGCGAACCTTCAGTTGCAAATCATATAAGACGCGGTACTTAGGACTTCGGCCAGAGTAAATATTGGGCCCTTTACAAATAGCAGCAAGTGTAACAAAAAACAACGGTCAGGTGATCGAGGTTGGGATGAGTCGGTTTGAACGGTGGGAGAAGAATTTTCGTCCAGTTTTATTTTTTGGCAACAACTGGATCAGTTTGATCGGTGGAGCGCTGACCAGCGCCTCGGCGTTTGTGCTGATCGGGTTCTGGGTTGTCAATATCTTAGGACACGGAGGCTCCTCCAATCCTTATCTGGGGATTGTTTTCGATCTAATATTTCCGGGACTATTTTTACTTGGGTTGATTCTGATTCCGGTTGGCATCTGGTTGCGGCACAGAAGGCTGGAAACGACTGGGGAATTGCCTGCGAGCTATCCGGCAATTAACCTGCGAGATCCGGTCTTTCGGCGTGGAATTGAGATTGTTGTCGCGGCTACTTTTATTAATTTTGTGATTATGGGGACGGCAAGTTATCGCGGGATCTCTTATATGGATTCGCCGACGTTCTGCGGGAAGAGTTGCCATGTGATGACTCCGCAGTGGACGGCTTATCAGGTGTCTCCACACTCGAATGTGGCTTGTGTGGATTGCCATATCGGTTCGGGATTTTCGGCTGCGGTACACGCCAAGGTGAATGGGACCAAGCAGCTCATTGAGGTGGTGTTGGGCAATTATCCGCGACCTATTCTGGCCCCGCTGTCGGAACTCAGGCCAGCAAGAGCGACGTGCGAATCGTGCCACTCGCCGACACGATTTGTGGGCGAGAAGTTGTTGGTCGAGACGATGTATGGCGACGATGAGAAGAACTCAGTTACGCACAATATACTGGCGCTGCACTTGGGCGGAATCGACTCGCTGTCGCGGTTGAGCGGGATTCACGGGCACCATCTAGACCACTACGAGTACGTCGCTACCGACTCGACTTACCAGACAATTATTGCCGTGACCAAGCACAATGCGGATGGTACAACGACACAGTTTGTCAGTGCCGATTGGAAGGGGCCAATCAAGGGCGTGACGCGGCAGATGGATTGCATGGACTGCCATAATCAGGCGACGCACGTCTTTCAGACTCCAGAGGACGCACTGGACGAGGCGATGCAGTTGGGAGCTCCCAATCCGTCGCTTCCCTTCGTGCATAAAAAAGGGATGGAACTGATTCAGGCCGAGTACAGGTCGCAGGGCGAGGCCGCCGATAAGATTACCGCAGGAATCGACGAGTTCTATCGCACCGAGTACCCGGCGATCTGGATGGGGCAACGTGGGGTGGTCGATGCCGCGGCGAAGACACTGGTCGCGATATACGACAGGAACGTGTTTCCCGATATGAAGGTGACTTGGGGAACCTATCCTAATGGGATGGGACATAGCGCGCCGGGACATAATCCTTCGCCGGGATGCTTCCGCTGCCACGACGGCAACCATACGTCGAAAGATGGCAAGACGATTACCAACGATTGCTCGGTGTGCCACAATCTGGTGGCAAGCGATGAGGCCAATCCTAAGCAGCTTTCGGATCTGGGGCTACAGTAATACATGGGCCTAACACAGCGATACATAGACGGACACCGATCAAAGGCGACCGCGGTAAAAACAAAGATGGGCAGTAGCAACGACAGTGGTGGTTCCGGTTTCTCGGACAGATTTTCTGATTTATCCATGAAAGAATTGTCTTCGGTTTAGGCTGTCAAGGATTTTGGATGGCGGCTTATCTGATCGGGCGGCTGGAAAAGTTCCGAAAGCTATGGGAAGAACTGTGAACGGAGACTCAATACCAGATTGCTGTTCGTTCTCCTCGCCTGCCTCTCCACTACCTCGGAAGAGTGGTAAACAGACTCTAAGCCGTCACTCCAACCCGGTGTAGTGTAGTAGTACGTGCGTCCGCGCTCCGCTGGAAGCACTGCCTTGAAACATTGCCCGGAATGAACTACCGTGATCTACAAAGCAATTTCTCCTTCTTGTCCCGATCGAATCTAGTCCCGTTAAAATCTATGAAGCGACTTCTCCTACTCCTCAGCGCCCTCGTTTTCGCCGCCCTGCAACAGTCCGCCACCGCGCAGGTCCACAGTCCCTCCCAGCCCTCCGTGAAGCCCGCGCACAGCTTTGTCGTTGAAGGAGATCACTTCACCCTCGACGGAAAGCCCTTCAAGGTTCTCTCCGGCGAGATGCATTACGAGCGCATTCCGCGCGAGTACTGGCACGCCCGCCTGAAGATGGCCCGCGCGATGGGCCTCAACACCATCGCCACCTATGTCTTCTGGGACTTGCACGAGCCGCGCCCTGGTGTCTACGACTTCTCCGGCCAGAACGACCTTGCCGCCTTCATTAAGGCCGCGCAGGACGAGGGACTGTATGTCATCCTGCGCGCTGGCCCCTACATCTGCGCCGAGTGGGATCTTGGCGGCCTTCCTCCTTGGCTACTCTCCGACCCCAACTCCGCTGCCGCTATCCGCTCTGACTCTCCCGACTTCCTCAATCCGGTCTCGCGCTGGATCAAGCGCCTGAATCAGGAGGTCGGTGGCCTGCAGATCGGCAAAGGCGGGCCGATTATCGTCACGCAGGTCGAGAATGAGTACGGCGGCTTCGGTTCCGACCACGTTTATATGCAGAAGATGGTCGACCTCTTCCAGACCGCAGGCTTCAACGACTCGCTGCTGGACACCGTCGACGGCTTTAGCGACCTCGCCAAAGGAGCCGTTCCCGGCGTCTTCAGTGGCGTCAACTTTGGCATCGGCAACCACCAGCGTGGCATGGATGCGGCGGCGGCGTTTCGTCCTGGACAGCCCATCTTCGTCACCGAGTACTGGCCCGGTTGGTTTGACTCCTGGGGCCATCCCCACCAGACGCGCCCCACTGCGCCACAGCTTGAGGACGTGGACTACATCCTGAGCCACGGTGCAGGGCTGAACCTATACATGTTTCACGGTGGCACTGACTTCAGCTTCCTGAGCGGTGCCGATATGAGCAAGGGAAACTATCTTCCCGACACCACCAGCTACGACTACGGCGCGCCACTGGACGAGTCCGG
>CAZPZL010000005.1:0-24334 GCA_964590925.1 uncultured Granulicella sp. | reverse complement strand
CGACCCTTTGGTTCGAAGCCAAATGCTCTATCCAACTGAGCTACGGGCGCACATTATGGGGAACAACAACATTGCAAACATGGTACAGGGTTCGTCGACCAAGAACCAGAGATCTAGACTTATCCCAGATCTGGAGTGGCAATCTCTTCTGATTGTGAAATGCTGGGGAGCGTTTCGACGAGGTTGATGTCGGCGCGGCGCAGGAGCTGTTGGATTACGGCGGCGGTGAGTCGACTGGCATCGTACTCGATACGAATGATCTTGTCGGACTCGCGCAGCTCCATACGGCGAACCCCATAGACATCGCGAATTTTATTAAGCGCGAGCAGTGCACTCTGAGAGGGAGCAACCCCGTAATGGTAGACCACTTCGAGTTGAGTCATAGGATGATCTTATCAGTGCGTCGGGGGCGAGCTGGCCGCGATTCGGCTTTCCGGTGAAATTCGGGGGGGGCGAAATTCGCGTTGATGTGTGACCGCGCAGCGGCGGCAGCCCTGTAACGGATATATGACAAAGATTTCCATCGCGGGCGTTCCCAGCCTCATCTGACTTATTGCCAAGTTGTTGCGAGTGCAACGGCGGGAGCTCAGGCTGAGGAGAGTGGGCGTGCAGACATCGGTTGGGACAAATGTAGAGTCATTATTGCGTGAGAATAGGGTCTTTGCGGTGCCAGCGGAGTTTGCGGCACAGGCGCGGGTGGGTAGTCTGGCGGAGTATGATGCGCTCTATCAACGCAGCATCGAGGAGCCGGAGGCGTTCTGGGGTGAGGCGGCAAGCGAGTTGGAGTGGTTTGCACCGTGGAAAAAGGTTGTTGAGGGAGAGATGGGCTCAGCGAAGTGGTTCGTCGGCGGCAAGCTGAACCTGAGCCACAACTGTGTGGATCGTCATGCAGCAGGCGCACGGCGGAACAAAATCGCGTTGCTGTGGGAGGGTGAGCCGGGCGAAGTACGTCGCATTAGCTTTAGCGAGCTACATGGCCTGGTGCAGCAGTTCGCCAACGTGCTGAAGGGGCTTGGCGTGAAGCGAGGGGATCGTGTCGCGATCTACATGGGGATGGCTCCCGAGCTGGCGATTGCGATGCTGGCCTGTGCGCGCATCGGCGCGGTACACTCGGTGATCTTCGGAGGATTTGCGGCACAGGCGATTGTGGATCGCGTCAACGACTCTCAGTGCGTCGCGATTCTGACGCAGGATGTGAGCTATCGCCGCGGCGGAGAGGTGAGGCTGAAGGCAATTGTCGACGAGGCGATTGATCGATGTCCTTCGGTGAAGAATGTTGTGGTGTATCGGCGCTCGGCGGATGGGGCTGGCGTAGCGATGCAGGCGGGGCGCGACCACTGGTGGCACGAGTTGATGGCCTCGGCCAGCGCAGATTGTCCCGCAGAGTGGATGGATGCGGAGGATCTGCTCTACATCCTCTATACGTCGGGGACGACGGGCAAGCCGAAGGGGTTGGTGCATACGACGGGCGGCTACTCGGTGCAGAGCTATCTGACAAGCAAGTACATCTTCGATCTGCGAGAGGACGATGTCTACTGGTGCACGGCGGACTGCGGTTGGGTGACGGGACACTCGTATGTCGTCTACGGGCCATTGCAGAACGGGGCAACAGTGCTGATGTACGAAGGCGCGCCGAACTTTCCGGAAAACGACCGCTTCTGGAAGATCATCGACGACCACAAGGTTACGGTTTTTTATACCGCGCCGACGGCGATTCGAGCGTTTATCAAATGGGGTGACGAGTGGGTGAAGAAGCACTCGCTAGCATCGCTGCGACTGCTGGGCACGGTCGGGGAGCCGATCAATCCCGAAGCTTGGATGTGGTATCACCGCGAGATCGGCCATGAGCTTTGTCCCATCGTCGATACTTGGTGGCAGACCGAGACCGGCGCGATAATGATTGCGCCAATTCCGGGTGCGGTCGCGACCAAGCCGGGATCGGCCACGCGTCCCTTCTTCGGAGTTGTCCCTGAAGTTGTTACAAAAGAGGGGGAGGCAGTGCCCGCAGGGCAGGGCGGGTTGCTGGTGATTCGCAGGCCGTGGCCCTCGATGGCGCGGACGATCTGGGGCGATCCGGCGCGCTATCAGGAGGCCTACCTGAGCGAGATTCCGGGCAGCTACTTTACCGGCGATGGCGCTCGCTGCGATGAGGACGGCTACTACTGGCTGATGGGTCGCGTCGATGATGTGATCAACGTCAGCGGCCACAGGCTAGGAACGATGGAGATTGAGTCGGCGCTGGTGGCGCATCCTCTGGTGGCTGAAGCTGCGGTTGTTGGGCGACCGGATGATATGAAGGGACAGGCCATCGCGGCGTTTGTGACATTAGAGGAGGGCCACGAGCCGACAGAGCGCTTGCGTCAGGAGCTGCGCGCGTGGGTTGCTAAAGAGATTGGCGCGCTGGCAAGGCCGGACAATCTGCGCTTCACGCAGATGCTGCCAAAGACGCGCTCGGGGAAGATCATGCGCCGCCTACTGCGTGAGCTGGCGACGAATGGCTCTGTCACCGGAGACACCACAACGCTGGAGGATTTCGGCATTCTAGCCAAGCTGCGCGAGGCCGATGAGTAAGCGAAATGGCTTCTGGCGCGAAGGGTATGCCATCCCACCCCGTTGCGATGAGAGCGCGATGAATAGGGCACCCGACACCCAGCCGATGAAATTGGTATTGACACTGTGTTCTCGGCGAGCGAATACAATGAAGCCATGCGAGGATGGAGCATTCTGATCGGAAGATTCTTCGGCGTGGAGGTTCGTATTCACGCGATGTTGCTTCTGCTGCTGCCAGTGGCGATAGTCGCTGGTCCGCTGACCGGGACTGATGGAGCGCGCGCGCTGGGCCTATGGTTTCTGCTGTTGATTGCAGTCGTCGCAAGAGAGACTGCGCGCGCAGTTGCTGCCGCATGGTATGGCGTGGAGCTTGGCGCAATTCTTCTTCTGCCTACCGGCGGGCTGCAATCGTTCGCCACGCCGGAGGCTGCCGAACACGCCACGAAGCCGGCGATCGAGCGCCCGATGGCTCTAATCGGGCCGCTGGCCAGCATCGCCTTTGGACTGCTGTTGGGCGCAATCGTTCTGGCGTCTGCACCGGGCATCAACCTGATCGAGCGGCCTTGGGTTGCACCCACGCATCTGCTGCGCGCGATGGTTTGGCTCAATCTTCTACTGGGTGCAATCAACTTTCTTCCTGTCTTTCCCCTGGACGGAGGCCGTATTTTCCAACGTTTGCCCGCAGCGTCAACGGCAAAGGGAAAGGGAGACGCTGCGCAAGCAGGCACGGCGTCGGGCGTGGATACAAGTCTGGGGAGCGGTCTAGCCGCCAATCGGCGCTGGGGTCCGAGCAGCGGTCCAAGCCAGTGGATTGCCATCGCGCTGGTCGTTGCTGGACTCTTGCTGGGTAATCTGTGGCTGGCTTTGATGGGCGCGCTCGTTTTGCTAGGCGCGCAGATGGAGAGCCGCTTTTTGATGGCCAAGAACGGCGAGAGCGAGGGATCCGATCCGGTGCTGATGCGCGATGTAATGCTCACCCAGTTCAGCACGCTCTCGGCCTCGGACACGTTGGAGGACGCCCTACAGCGCGCCATGCACACCTTGCAGGATGTCTTCCCCGTGGTGCGCGGAGGCAGTCTAGTCGGTGCCGTCAGCCGTCAGAACATCATGGCAGCGCTGGCCAGCGGAGGCAACAGCTATGTTCAGGGAGTTATGTCGCGCAACTTCCAGACCGCGTTGCCCGACGACTCGCTGGTCAAGACCCTGCCCCGCCTGCGTAAGGGGCAGGGAGAGCCGCTGATCCCCGTCATGGAGGGCGAACGTATCGTCGGCATCGTGACGCCGCAGAACCTGTCACTGTCAATGAGCCTGCTGAACCAGAGCCGCCGCATCCGACACAACGACGACGAGTAGATCTGTTGCAGAAAAAAATGCAAGTGGATGGCCGCGGATAAACACGGATGAAGGCAGATCAAGTGTGTATGAGCGAAGAAGTGGATGGCAACGACGCGAACGATTTGGATTGCAATAGCGCGGTGACGCAGGAGCGTCCGCTGGCGCCGGGGCTGTATCTAGTGGCAACGCCGATCGGTAATCTGGAGGACATCACGCTGCGCGCGCTGCGGGTGCTGCGCTCGGTGGACAAGATTGCCTGCGAAGACACGCGCCAGACGCAGAAGCTGCTCAACCACTTCGAGATTCGCACGCCCACCGTCAGCTACCACATGCATAACGAGGCGGGCCGCGCCATCGAATTGGCCACGGCACTGAAGGCAGGCGCGCGCATCGCCGTCGTCAGCGACGCGGGAACACCCGGCATCGCCGATCCTGGCGGCCAGATCGCTGCCGCAGCCATCGCCGCCAGCGTCCCCGTCTTCCCCATCCCCGGTGCGAATGCAGCCATCAGCGCACTGGTCGCCAGCGGTCTGGCCGGAAGTCCGTTGGCTGAGAGTGGCGCGAATGCCGAGCAGTTCACCTTCAACGGCTTTCTTCCGTCCAAGGAGGGACAGCGCCGCAACGCCCTCGAAGCCCTGCACCGCACCGTCAGCGCTAACCAATCGACCACTACACAGATCTTCTACGAAGCACCGCATCGCATTATGGACACGCTGGCCGACATCGCAGCGATCTTCGGCCCCACACAGCATGTCGTCGTTGCGCGCGAGCTGACCAAGCTACACGAGGAGTTCCTGCGCGGGCCTGTTGCTGAAGTCCGCGCCACGCTCGCCGCCCGCGCCTCCATTCGAGGCGAGATCGTACTACTGTTTGTCCCCAGCGCAGCTGACGACACCAGTAAGACCGCGCCAACCAGCATCGCCACCGAGGTCCGCGCCCTGATGGTGTCCGAAAACCTCGCCGAAAAAGACGCCCTCAAACGCGTAGCACGCGCACGCGGCATGGGCAAAAGCGAAGCCTACCGCGAACTGCAACGCCACCGCAGCAAATGAATCGTAATCTGCTGGAACCACTCTAGTACCGCTACCCAGTGTAAAGATCGTTTCAAACGCTACAACATATCCCTGTAGGATGACAAACAAACATGTAGCGATTACAGCAACACACGGTCGCGGTATTTAGTCCGTATCGACATATAAAGCAGTTCCTGAATTGCTGTACCCCCAATTTGCTTGTCATTCCGAAGCAAAATGAAGACAACAGCAGCTTGCACAATCTATATGTTGATAGCGCCTAGCTCTTGGTGGAGTGGCAGGCGGCGCACTGGCAGACTGTGCGCAAGTAGGTCCAGGAGTAGATGCCAGCCTGATGGCCGTCGTTCCATTTGATGTTGATGGCATAGTTGCCGATAGAGGTGATCTCGTCGGGGCGGGGCGGAGCCTGATAGAGGGCGAGTGGATCGGGCGACTTTGGCTTATGCTCGCCGATGCTGCGACCCTCGGCCTCGCGCTCGGAGTTGCATGTGGCGCAGGGACAAGCATCACGCAGCCAGCGGAAGTCCCATTCGCTGTGGTGGCCGTCGCGCCAGTCGATTTCAACTCCGGTGCCTTCGGACTTCTTCACACGTACCTTCGCTGGCGTAATGGCTTCGGCGGGCAAGCGCTCAGCCTGATGCGCGGCAGCCAGAGCCGAGTCGCGCAGAACCTCTTCGGCAGTGACGAATCGGATTCCTTCGTGGCTCATTGCTCTATATCTCCTAGTTCTAGTTCCTCTATTGCATGGCGATCGTAACGCAGCTTGAGAACCAATATGCTGACCGAGATTGCCAGCGTTACGACATTAGATGCAATGACTGGCATCGACCAGATGGCAATGCCGTATATCAGCCAGAGAAAGACTCCGATGCTGAACAACAAAAAGGTGGGCAGTGAGATCTCTCGCGCCGAGCGGAGGCGAATAACGCGCACCAGTTGCGGCACAAAAGCCGCCGTGGTGCAGAAGGCCGCCGCGTAGCCAAGGTCGATGATCTGCGCCGAGCTAAGCGGCGTCGTGTGGGCAAGGTGCATTAAGGCTGTCTCCTATGGCTCAAGGCTGTCTCCAGAAAAAGTATGCGGACATGGCGCAGCCGGTTACAACGACGATGGCGCGCAGGATGCCGGGGTTCATGCGGCGCGCGTACTGCGCTCCGGTGTATCCACCAGCGGCAGCGAAGAGCATCGAGATCACGCAGTAGTGCCAGACGATTGCGCCGCCTGCGATGAAAGTGACAACAGCACATAGATTCGAGAGACATGCGCCGAGAATCTTGAGCGAGTTGAGCTGATTCATCTCTTCAACACCGTAGACGGCCAGTGCGCTCATCAGCAGAAAGCCCGCGCCCGCGCCGAAGTAGCCGATATAGAAGCAGATCGGCAGCAGCGTGAGGAACAAAGGCACGACCGACGGATTGCGCACGGCGTGCGGTTTGGAGCTTCGGCTCTTCAACCAGTGCGAGACCGGGCCACTGATCCAGAACAGAAGCGAGGCGACCAGAAGCAGCCAGGGAACTAGATGCATGAAAGTGCGCGGACGGGTGTGCAGCAAAACTTCGGCTCCGCTGACTCCGCCCAGTATGGATGCGCTGGCAACGACGGCCAACAGGTCACGGCGCAGGTCACGACGTAGAGTCAGAACCGAGGTGAGCTGCCCTGGCCACAACGCAACAGTATTCGTCGCGTTGGCCTCAATCGGCGGCACACCGATGGAAAGCATTGCAGGAAATGAGATGAACGAGCCGCCTCCAGCCATCGCGTTCATCACGCCCGCAATGAACGAGGCCGCAACCAGCCAAAGATATGGAGTGTGCGCGCTGAGGCTGGAGATCATCCTCTCTGTATTGTAGAGCCAAGGCGAGCCCCTAGGTTTGCGTCGCAAGTAAAGCCCTGCGGACTGAAAGCCCACGCTATGGCCTTCAATAGCTCAATACATCGACCACGCCTGACTCTGCGCTGTTACGGGTGAACGGAGATAGCGGCGAAGGTGACGACGACGCGACCACGGACCGGGATGCCGAAGGCGCTGGCAGGCTGGAAGACGCTGCTAAGAAGCTGATTAGCAACCTGAGAGCGCGTCGCCGGGTCCTGTTCGCCGGAGACGATCTTGTAGTCGTAGACGCGGCCTCGGCTGTCAACCGAGGCCTCGACGACGATAGGGCTGTCGCGGACGGTGACGGCGGAGCCCGATGCCGCGGTCGAGTAGAGCAGATGTGGTGCGGTGAGCGCGCCCAGTGGTTCGTCGTTGGCCTGCACATTACGGGGCGCGGCAGCGGCTCCCAGTAGAAGCGCGATGCAACCGACCAACGCCAGTGAGCCAGCGAATCCGGCGGAGACTTGCAGCAGCATGGGGCGGACGGTGTTCTGCCACGACTGTCCGATGCGCGCGAGAAGGTGCGAGGTTTGCCGCTCGCGTTCGTCTGCGATGGCTCGGCGCAGGCGCAGGGCAAGGTCGGTGGGAGCTTTGACGGGGCCGAGCGCCGACAGAGCCTCCTGTGCAGCACTCCAAGCAGCCAGATCCTGCGTACAGCTACGACATCCGGGCGTGCGCTGGTCGTTTACTTCGTCGTTCACCCCCACCAAGTAGCGCGCGATCAGATGCATCTGACGACCGCTGACGGCTCCGTCCAGATAGGCGGAAAAGGCGGCGCGAACGGTTTTACAAGGAAGATTTTTCATTGCGACACCTTCAGCTTCAGCTCGGAGTCAGGAGCGGGGTTGATTGCGGAAATGGCGAGAGAGATCTCGCTGGTGGGGATTGGCGTGGGACAGAGGGCGGCGCGAAGAGCGGCGCGGCCACGCATCAGCCGGGACTTGACCGTGCCCAGATTGACGTGCAGAATCTCGACGATCTCCTCGTACGCGAAGCCTTCGATCTCGCGCAGGATGAGGACGGCGCGGAAGGCCTCCGGGACCTGCCGCAGTGCGGCTTCGACCCTCTGGCGCGTCTCCTGCTGAACGGCAAGCTCGAAGGGAGAAGCGGACGAGTCTGCCAGCGTGGAGGCGAACGAGAGAGCGTCGTCGGCAGAGTTGCAGCGACTCGGCGCATCGAGTGCAACCTCTGGATACTTGTGACGCGACCACCAGCGACGCTGGTTGGAGGCTTCGCGCAGTGCGATCCGGTAGAGCCATGTGCGCAGTGAAGATTCACCATGAAAGCCGGAGATCGAGCGGAAGACCTTCAAAAAGACCTCCTGCGTAATGTCGGCTGCATCGGCAGGATCTTGCAGGGAACGCGCGATCAGCGAGTAAAGCGGCTGGTGAAAACGATCAATCAGCTCCGCGAACGCGCGTTCGGAGCCGGACTGAAGCTCGGCCACAAGCACCGCTTCCTCGCTGGGAGGAACGCAGATCGAGATCGCCAGTTCGTTCACGATTATGCCCGCCTGCATCTTCGGGTACCTCCAGCTTACGACTGCGGTGAATCGACTGTAAACCGGCGGATCGACGAAGCCCAACCGATCCACAGATCCGGTCTGAAGATCTGACGAGAGAACTGCGCCGCCGGCGGCCGAGTGCTCGCTCACTCTACTGCTTTAGACACCGGAGGGTAGGGGAATAGTTCCCGATCAGCTCGAAGTACTGCATAACTCCTCGCTTTGAGAGAGGCGAGACTTCAGTTTCGCCATGAGTTGCGCAAAATCTGCTTGGCATTTTACGCTCCATATCAGGCATCGGAATCGCAGCGCGGTTATACTTTGGCCTTTGACTGAATCCTCATCTGAGCCTGCAACAGTGCCTCTGCACCAGCAGCTTAATATAGGTTTGATACTTCAATCCGCGCGCATCTGCCTGTTAGCGCGCTAACGAGACGTCGTCCGGATCAAAGCGAATAGTCGTAGTTGGAATGCCGACCAGATACGCAGCCATACCCCGACCAAGTCGCCCCTCGGTAGCAGCTTGAGCGAAGTCTTTATCAAGCTCATCCTGATTATCGAACCACCGCTTTGCCTCTTCGGCAACGGTACAACCAGCGGACTCCTTGCATCCAGGTAGAAAATCGTGGATCTTCTCCTATTTGCAAATCACTCAATTCATATCATCTAGACGACATGCTCCCACCTCGCAGCTAGAAGCCAGGCTGCAAAATGTATCGTCGATACAGCCGAGGGAAACTTAAACGCTCACGCGTGCGTCAGAATGGACTAAGCGGCATCGCCAAGTTCTGAAAGGATGTTCCATGACTAAAGTCCGGGATCTATTCGTCTCCATGTTTGTTGTTCTGGCTGTTGCTCTATCAACCGGTGCGGCGGCACAGCAGACCGCCCGTGTATTGCCAAAGATAGAAAAGGTTACGGTAGATGCACCGGTGACGTTGACCGACAACGGCGATAGCTGGACTCTGGATAACGGCATTGTGAAGCTGAGCATTTTGAAGCGTAACGGCAATCTGTCGTCGCTGGTCTATCATGGCATGGAGATTCTCACCCACGGGCAATACTGGGAGCAGACGCCGTCCGGCGCTATCACGGCCAAGGTGACAATCGATCCGACGACCAATGGAGGCGAACGAGCTGAGGTCTCAGTTAAGGGCGAGTACAAGGGAAACGACTCCACCACTCCCGGCGTCGCCGGTGATCTTGGACGTCCCGCTCGTTTTGGTGGCCCCGGAGGACAGCGTCCAGCGGGCGGCGCACCGCGCGGCAGTGTAGGCCTGGACATAGAGACTCGCTTCACCTTGGAGCGTGGGACCAGCGGCTTCTACACCTACGCCGAGTACACGCACAAGGCTTCGTATCCAGCGGCGGGCGAGGGCGAGAGCCGCTTCATTCTGGAGTCGATGAACCCAACCTTCGACTGGCTCTCGGTAGATCAGGATCGCAATATGCTGATGACCACAGATGCGGACCTGCGTAAAGGCGTTGTCATTCACGCCAAGGAGCAGCGGATTCTGCAAAGCGGCGTCTATGCCAACTCGGTGGAGCACAAGTACAGCTACAACGCGGTGATGTACAAGCTGACCGCGTGGGGATGGTCCAGCACCAAGGATCATATCGGCGTGTATTTCATCAATCCCAGCAACGAATATATTGGCGGAGGCGCGGAGAAGCTGGACCTGATCGACCACATGAGCGGAACCCTGCTGGACTACTGGACCAGCGGCCACTACGCGGGAGGCGCAGGCAACAACATTCCGGCGGGCGAAGACTGGAAGCATGTGGTGGGGCCGATCTTTGTGTACTTCAATGCGCTGGCAGTGGCAAAGGATGCGTCGCAGGCGGATCTGAACAAGCTGGTGGCGACCTCTGGCAGCGGAGATCCGGCGGTTCCGCAGGCGTGGCACGACAACCAACTCGCGCTGTGGCAGGACGCAGTGGAGAAGTCGAAGCAGGTAAAGGCCGCCTGGCCGTACGCGTGGGTGAAGGACGTGGACTATCCGCAGAAAGAGGCTCGCGCCACGGTGACTGGGCAGTTGGTGCTGAACGACCCGCAGGCAGCAACAAAGAAGCTGCCGCATCTGACGGTGGGGCTAGCTCATCCCGATTACCCTGGCAATGGCAGCCAGTTTCAACTGCGGGCCGGAAACGGCAAGACTGTTACTTGGGCGCACGATGGCAACTACTACCAGTTCTGGACCGACGGCGCAGAGGATGGCAGATTCACGATTGCCAATGTGCGGCCCGGAAGCTACACGCTGCACGCCTTCGCCGACGGCGTGCTGGGGGAGTATGCGAAGGCCGACATTACAGTAGAGGCAGGCAAGAAGATTGATCTGGGCAAGCTGGACTGGCAGCCGGTTCGATATGGCAAGCAGATATGGGAGATCGGCTACCCGGACCGCACAGCGGACAAGTTCTACAAGGGCGACGGTGCAAATTACTGGCTTTGGGGCTGGCCACTGCGCTACGGCGACCTCTTTCCCAACGATGTTACCTACACCATTGGCAAGAGCGACTACCACAAGGACTGGTTCTTCGAGGAGGTGCCTCACTCAACCACCGACGCGTGGAAGAATTCTGCTGCGAAGGACCCGTTGAACCAGCGTTTTGGGTGGGTCAACAACCCTACCGGCGACCAGGACATGTGGCGCGAGTGGGGTCGGGGCCGAGAGACGACATGGACCGTAAAGTTCACGATGGACAAGGCATCGAAGGGTGAGGCCGTACTGCGAGTGGCGCTGGCTGGAGCCGATGGTGGAGGCGGGCTGGAGATCGGCGTCAACGGTAAATCCGTTGGCACAATCCATCCGGTTGCGACCAATGCGCTGCGATACAACACTAATAAAGGCGTGTGGTATCAATACACTCAGAGGTTCAAGGCAGAGCTGTTGAAGGCTGGCGAGAACTCTGTTACCTTCACCGTGCCCGCCGGAGACGTCACCACCGGTGTCGTGTGGGACTACGTGCGGCTGGAGCTGAACGACGGAAGCGGAAGCTTTCCAGCCCCTCCGCAATAAGCCTCCAATTCGGTGGCGACTCGTTCCAGCAACTCGGTCCACCCGCTGGCGCGGGCGGCGCGGAAGAGGCGCACGGTGGGATACCACGGTGTGCTCTCTCCGGTCATCCCCCAGCGCCAGTCAGGCGCGGGCGCGATAAGGATCCAGACTGGCTTGAGCATCGAGCCAGCCAGATGTGCAACAGCGGTATCGACCGAGATGACCAAGTCCAATCCGGCGATGATCTGAGCCGTATCGGCGAAGTCGTTGGCTGAGGCGACGGCGTTCTCGATCGCGAAGGGAAGCTCAGTCTGGGTGAGTTGCGCTTCCGGTGGACCCTTCTGCAAGGAGAGGAATTCGACTGCGTCGGCGAGCCTCCACAGCGGGGCAAACTGCTTGAGCTCAATCGAACGTTGACCGTCGCTCTTATGTTCCCCGTTGCCCGCCCAGACCAGACCGACGCGGGGCTTCACTCGCGGCGCTGGCTCTGCGATCGAGGGCGAAACAAGGGGAATAAGCGGCGGGATCGTCTGTAGGGTGGTGCCAAAGGCCAGAGGCAGGCTCAGCAGCGGGCACTGTAGGTCGAAATCCGGCAGTGGGTCGCCGACGCGGACGCAGTGTGCCGCTCCGGGGGTGTGTTGCAGCAGAGTGTACAGGGCGGGATGGACTTCGAGGATTACGCGTCCGCCTGCCTCGGCCACCAGCGGGACGTAGCGGACAAACTCCAGCGTGTCGCCGAATCCCTGTTCGGCGTGGAGCAAAATAGTGCGTCCCTCGAGCGGCTCACCCAGCCACTGTGGTTGAGAAAATGATCGTTCGGCATTGTCGATCCGGGCCCACTTCTGGCGCCACTCGTACTCCTTCCAGCCATCGGCGTAGTCGCCGAGCGAGAGTAGAGCGATGCTCAAGACCAGATGCGCTTCAATCAGCGCTGGATCGATTTGCAAGGCCCTGCGACAGGAGTCAATCGCCGAGCGAGACTCCCCGATCATGTGTAGGACCTTGCCCAAAGTCAGATGCGCCTCCGCACTCTGCGGGCGCAGAGCGATGGACTGGGTCAGAGCATTCATCGCCTTTTCGTAGTCGAAGAGTCCGGCGTAGCAGATTCCCATGGTGAGGAGGTGATCGGCCTTGTGGGCGAGAATGCCCTGTAGAAACTTTGCCTGCGCATGGTTGGGATCGATTGCCAAAATTTCAGCGTAAAGCCCAGCCGCCTTGACGAACTCTCCCGAACGCTGAAGTTGAACCGCCGTTTCCAACAGGGTCGAACAGTCCTGCACGCGTCACCTCGCTGCCTATTCCTTGGGCCATGTTACTCGGTGACTCGCCAGATGCCAAACGTCTGGAGGGTTCGGCGCAACCCGCACGCCATCCGGTGCCGTCTGGGCAGTAGAATAGGCAAAGACCCAATGGCCTACCAGGTTCTAGCTCGAAAGTATCGCCCGCAACGCTTTGCCGATGTCGTTGGTCAGGATCACGTCACCGTGACACTGACCAACGCGCTCACCCAGAACCGCATCGCGCACGGCTACATCTTCAGCGGCCATCGCGGCATCGGCAAGACGACCATCGCGCGCATCCTTGCGATGGCCCTCAATTGTCGCAACACCATCGGCAGTGCCGAGCGCCCCACAGCCGAGCCGTGCGAGGTCTGCGAGAGCTGTACCGAGATTCGCGCGGGCAACGCAGTCGATGTCATCGAGATCGACGCGGCGACCAATCGCGGCATCGACGAGATTCGCGAGCTGCGCGACGCCGCTCGTTACGCACCATCGCGTGACCGCTTCAAGATCTACATACTGGACGAAGCGCACCAGATCACCGACGCCGCCTTCAACGCGCTCCTCAAGACCCTCGAGGAGCCGCCCGATCATATCGTCTTCATGATGGCGACTACGCAGCCCGAGGATCTTCCACAGACGATCCGCTCGCGCTGCCAGCACTTCAGCTTTCACGCGGTAAAGCTCGTAGACATTCTTGGCCAACTGCGCTTCATCGCGGCGCAGGAAGGCGTCATCGCCGACGAGGGAGCGCTTAGCCTGCTGGCCGAAGCAGGCGACGGATCGATGCGCGACGCGCTGTCGATCATGGATCAGGCTATTGCCAGCGCTCCTTACGAGGACGGCAAGGCGAGGTTGGACGCAGCGCAGATTCGCGAGCTGATGGGCACGGTGCCGAACGCCGTCTTCGAGCGGATTCTGGAAGCGGTCAACGACAACAGCTCGGCCGAGGTAATGATTGCGGCGAACCAACTGCTGGATGCGGGAAACTCCGCCGCGCAGCTCGCTCGCCAGTGTGTGCGCTATCTGCGCAATACGCTGATCGCCAAGATCGCTGCTCTCTCGCCGGAGGGTGAGAACGCCGAGGGCGTTGGCAACGAGCTGCTACAGATCTCGGCCGACGAGCAGCGACGAGCAGCGCGCACTGCGGCGCTGTTCAGCGAAGAGGAGCTGAGCCGCTTTCTACAAGTAATGCTGCGCACCTTCGACGAGCTGGGCTACCGGCAGGAGCAGCGCTTCCACTTCGAGCTTGGCCTGCTGAAGCTGGTCCACCTGCGACGGCTGCTGCCGATTGAAGAGGTTCTCAACCAAATTGGCGGCGGCGCAGTTGGCTCGGTCCCACGTACGACCACCGTGGTCAGCCGTCCTGCGCCAACCGCGTCCAATCCCCTTGCAACAGCGCAGCCACTTGCGCCTGCGCGCCCAGCGTTCTCGCCCTTCGAGCAGGACAAGAATCGCCGACAACCTGAGATGTCTGCGACGGTCTCCATCTCTGCCGCCTCAGCACCGCAGCCTATTGCCGAGACGCGCGGAGCCACGGCCATATCGCTGGCCGCCGTAGCCGAGCCATCGCCCGCACCACGGTCTGCAATCGAACTCGCGCCCAGACCTGAGCCTCCTGTCGTTGAGAGAATCGCAGAGTCAACAGCTATCGCGACGAAGGCAGCACCCACCGCATCCGCTGATGCCGCACAGCAAGCGGTGGTCGAAGCGCTTACCACAGCCAACCAGATCGCTGCCGCAGACGCCCTCGCTGACTCCGTCTGGACCATCACCGACGAGGAGGCTCATGTCCAGACCGAGCTATCAAAGACCATGTTGCCGGTGGTAATGAATCAGGAGGCGGAGAAGATCGCCCGCGCTGCTCTGCGCAAGACTGGCGTTCTCAAGCTCTCTCTGCTGGCTGGCGCGGGCAACAACACAGCAAAGGCAAAGAAGTCTCGCCCCGCGCGTTCGGGATCGGTCGAGGCCAAGGCGCGGGAGCACCCGTTGGTGCAGCAAGCGCAGAAGCTATTTGAGGCCGAGATCCAGACCATTTTTGACCTGCGAAAATCCGATTAACCGCCCCACTATTGAAGCCGTCATCATGAACGAAGTGAAGGGTCCCTGTATTTGCAATTTTTTGAGGAACCAGCTATGAACTTTCCCGACCTAGGCAAGATGAAAGAGATGATGTCGCAGGCACGCGAGATGCAGGCGCAGATGGAGGAGAAGCTGGCCGCGACAATCGTCGAGGCAGAGAGCGGCGGCGGCATGGTCTCCGTCCGCATGAACGGCAAGAAGGAGATCCTCCGCCTTAAGATCGAGCCGACCGTGCTGGGCGCCTCGACCGGTGACATCGAGCTGCTGGAAGACCTGATTACGGCGGCGATCAACGAGGGGGGACGACGCGCCGACGCCGTGATGAAGTCCTCGGTCGCGGGCATGATGAGCGGCCTCAACCTGCCTGGATTGGGATAGACGATGAACCGCTTTGCCGATCCCATGTCGCGCCTAATCGACGAGTTGCGCAAGCTGCCAGGCGTGGGCACCAAGTCCGCCCAACGCCTTGCCTTCCACATTCTGCGCGGAAGCGACGGCGACGCCCGAGCACTGGCCGAGGCAATTCTGCACCTGCGCGCGCGGCTGCATCTCTGCTCAAACTGCAACAACATCACGGACGTCGATCCGTGCAGCTACTGTACCAGTCCGATACGCGACCAGCATACGGTGTGCGTGATCGAGGAGCCGACCAACATCGCCACCATCGAGAAGACACACAGCTACAACGGCGTCTATTATGTGCTGCACGGGACGCTCTCGCCGATTGGCGGGGTTGGGCCGGAGCAGCTACGCATCAGTAGCCTACTGGCGCGGCTTGCGCCCGACGAGCCAGATGGAGCGGATGGACTACAGGAGAGGATCATTGATCGCACCATCCGCGAGGTAATTTTGGCCACTTCGCCCACCACCGAAGGCGAAGCTACTGCGGTTTATCTTGCCACCGAGATTCGCCGCATTGCACCTGCGCTGCACATCACCCGCATCGCCACAGGAGTTCCCGCAGGATCGGACATCGAGTACGCCGACGAGGTCACCATGACCCGCGCGCTCGAAGGCCGTCGCGACTTCTAGAACAAGTACGCCGCTGGATGCGGTCTCCGGCGTGCTATAAGTTAGTGCAATATTGTTACCTTTGCGGTTGGGGAAATTTTGATTGGGTCGCCGGCAGTGGGGGTCACGGTTACGTTGTCTAGCACCACGGTTGCGTAGGCGATCGACAGGCCGGTCTTCGCGGCGATGTTGACGTTGCTTATTGATAGACCGAGCACGGTCGATTCCGGTAGACCAACAATGGTTCCCGCCGAGTTGCTACCGGTTGCGGTCACGTTCTCGATGGAGATGTTGTGGAATTTTGGTGTCAGGCGGGTGACTGGCTCGGCGGGAACCACGCCCTCGGGGGAGGGATGCGGGTAGTACTCGGTAATCAGGATTGCCGTCGTCACATCCTCCATTGTGAGGTCCTTGAAGCTGATGTTGGAGACGTCGTTGCCGCGGTCTCGCGCAGACTTGATGCGAATTCCAGCGGCTGTCCCCTTGAAGTGGATTCGCTCGGCACGGACGTTCTGCACTCCGCCTGCGATCTCGCTGCCAATCGACAGGCCGTGTCCGTTCTCGAAGGTGCAATCGGTAATGGTAATGTTGGTGCTCGGCGCGTCTGGTCCTGGCGAGTCGATGGCACCACTCTTGATGGCGATATTGTCGTCGCCGGTGCTGGAGAAGACATGGTCGATCACCACGTTGCTGGAGCTAAACGGATCGATCGCATCGGTGTTGGGAGACTTAGGAGCCAGAATGCGTATGTTGCGGATCGTGACGTCGTCGGCATAGTAGGGCACGATCTGCCAGAAGCCTGAGTTCTGGACGGTAACGCCCTCCATGCGGACGTGTCTGGTGTGGTCAAAGACGACGCCCATCGGTCGCGGATGGTCGTTGCCGAGAACGCCTCCGTTCTTGGCGCCCTGAACGTAGTCCCACCAGATCTTGCCGTTGCCGTCGATGGTGCCATCGCCGATAATGGCGACGTTCTCTGCGTTGACCGCGCTGACCAGCGGCTGCACGGTCTGGTTGCGGGCGAAGGTGACCGTGGGGTAGTCCGCGCGATCAGGCGAGCCGAGTAGCACCGCGCCCTTGTCAATCTGCAGCGTGATATTGCTCTTCAGCAGGACTGGACCGGTCAGAAAGGTCCCGCCGGCGAGCCGGACCGTTCCGCCACCCGACTTGGCACAATCATCGATGGCCGACTGAATCGCCAAGGTGTCCTTGGACACACCATCGGCCTTTGCGCCATAAGTACTTGCATCACAGATCTTTACGACTTTGCTGGACACACCCACAGCCGACACGCTCTGCGCCATCAAGCCCGCGCCCAACGTCAGAATCAACCCTAGAACCGCCTTCATTGCATCTCCTTGTGCAGAAAACCCCGCGATGTTGGTAAAGATTGACCAAACATTCGTCCAGAAAGATACTAACGCAGTGGCCCAACCACTGGCCCGCAACCGGCTGAGCCTAACTCCTCGGCTGAGCGAGTGAGGATGGCAACGGCTTCGATGTGCGAGGTTTGGGGGAAGAGGTCGAAGAGATGCAGTGCGCTGAGGCGGTAATCGGAGGCGACAAGCGTGGTAAGGTCTGCGGCAAGCGTCTGCGGCGAACAGGAGACGTAGACCAGCGTGGGCGCGTTGATACGGACAAGCAGCGCGCAGACCTGAGAACCGGCACCGGTGCGCGGCGGGTCGAGAACGATCAGGTCGGGGCGGTCGCGACCGACAGCGGCCGCGTGGAGAAAGTCGAGCGTGGTGGCTTTAATGGCGTTGAGATTGCCGAGCTTGGTGGCAGCCAGCGCAGTGGCAGCTGGCTCCGCGATCTCAGTGGCGGTGACATGGGCGAAGCTGGCGGCAAGCACGCGAGAGAAGAGGCCAACTCCGGCGTAGAGGTCAAAGGCAAGCCGGCCAGTGCGGTTTGCCGTGACCAGCGATAGAAGGTCAGGAATGAGGAAGCGATTAACCTGAAAGAACGCTGCGCGGGGAACCCAGTAATCGACGTCCGCGACGCGATAGTTCAGGCCAGGCTTTCCCCACACCGGGCCGGAGCGCGGCTGCTCGTTGCGTCGGCTGCGCGGGCCGGAGAGCTGGGGAAGAATCGCAATGCTGGCTCCAGTGAGCTCTGGAACATGAGTGCGCAGGCTCTCGCACAGTGCGTTGAAGTCGGCGGAGAGCTTTGCTGGTACGGACCTTGCGGCGGTACGCAGGGTGAGCGTGAACTGTAGGCGCGACTCGTCGGCAGAAGTGAAGAGTTCAAGCTGATCCGGCGCGCTGTTCGGATCGCGTTGCCAAGGACTGGTAGATTGGTCAAGTTGCACGAGGAGGGCAACGGTCGCGCGCCAGAGGATCGGCGCAGCGATGGGGCACTCATCTATAGGGAGAAAAGAGACGCCGCGCGGCGACGCGAGCGAGCAAAGATCCTTGCCGTTGTCGAGATCGAGACCCGCGTCTGAGAATCCAGAGGTGGGGCACCCTGCTTCACGGCCAGGCAAGCTGCGGAGGTATCCCGCGCGGAGTTGGCCTGCGACCTTGGCAAGCGTCAGGCGGATGCGATTGCGATAGGCCAGAGGCGGCGATGGGTGAATCTGAATCTGCGGCAGCTCGAGGCGGGAGGCGGCGAGCAGCTCACGCAGGCGAGCAGATTTGCCGGCGATCTGCGCGGAGTATGCGAGATCCTGAAGCTGACATCCGCCACAGAGACCGAAGTGAGCGCAGGCGGGATTGACGCGATCCGGTTCTGCGCATTGTTGAATGTCTATCGGCATCCGTTAGTCCTGCTCCTCCGGCGGCATGTAGAAGAGGCTGAGGCGCACGAGCGAATGGGCTTCGAGCAGGCGCTTTTGCAGAAACTGCTGTTGCACCTGCTTGATCTGCACAGCCTGCATCTTGCCGCGATAAGGAGCCAATTCGCGCTCGGCCTGTTCGCGCAAGGCAACAAGTTGAGCCTCCGGCGTAGCGGTCAGCAAAGCGGCGAAGAGCTTCTCTTCGAGAACGGAGAGAGTGCGATCAAGCTCTTCGAGGTTCAAGGGGCAAGAGTCGAGCGAAGGAGAAGTAGATCCTTCCGATGCGCTGCTAGATGTCAACAAAGGGGCACTGGGGGATGACGGATCGGTGACCAGTTGGCGGAGGCGGGCGGAGGCTTCGCTGACTGCTGAGGCGGCGGGCGCGGTGAGATTGGCAGCGGCCAGATCGAGCAGCTCGGCGTTGCGCTGCAGATAGCGACGGATGCGCGCGACCTCGAAGCCAGAGTCGCGTTGGGGCTTTGAATCGGCATAGGTCTGAGCGCCGATGGCAGCGTCGTTGGCCTGCTCGACGGCTTCGAGCACGGCCTGCGCGCACCAGGCAAGGCCGTTGACCTTGCGCGGGCGGCGCTGAGATTGTGTGGCGTGCTTGTCGAAGGCCGCGTTGATGCCACGCAGAACAGCGTCGAGCGGAACGCCCGCCTCACGCCAGGTCTCGATCAGCGCCCAATCGAGCGTGGAGAGCATCAGCAGCGAGCCGCGACGCTGCTGGAAGCAGGTCTCAATCTCGGTGAAGTAGTTGAAGTAGTTTATATGGAAGACCTTAGAATTGCGATATTGCTGGGCTTTAGCCAAATTTTAAGTGTCCACAGGAGACCAGTGTATCAAATAGGCGATCTGTATTCTGCAGATTGATATGAGAGGAATGTCAAACGCAAGCGAAATTATTTGTAAATATGCTGAGGCGGCAAGAGCCGATGAGTGCACGAAGAAGAACAAGATAAGACCGGAAAAATGAGGGGGGAGGACCAACAATCGCTGATATCCCCAGCCCAAGCATTAAAGCAGGGATTCATACATCGCAACTGCAAAAGCAGATTCCTCCGCCTCGCTATGGAAGGACAAGCAAAAAATCAGGCAACGACAAGGACTAAATTCGGGGGTCGCTTTGGCAAGCTCACGGCAGTCTCTTCACTCCGATCAGAATGATGATTCTGGAGTGCAGCAACGACTATGGGTTAGTGGATTCGGCATTGAGGAGCTTGCGTTTGCGGTCAAGACCCCAGCGATAGCCAGCGAGGCTGCCGTCCTGTGCGATGGCTCGGTGGCAGGGAATTGCCAGGGCAACGGCATTGGCGCCGCAGGCTGCGGCGACGGCACGGGCTGCGGTAGGTAAGCCAAGCTCGCGGGCCAGGGCGGAGTAGCTGCGCGTCTGGCCGCGTGGAATCTGTTGCAGGGCACGCCAGACGCGCTGTTGGAAGGCGGTAGCGCGGAGGTCGAGGGGAAAGGTGGCGGGCAGCGGATGTTCGCTGGTCTGGCTGAGGACAAAGGCAAGAGCCTCGGCGAGCCAGCCTGTGTTGCCACGCGCAGGAGCGAGTTGGGCGCGGTCGAAGCGCTGGCGGAGATCGGCGCGAAGCTCGGCGTCCGTGCGGGCGAACAGGATGGCGCAGATTCCGGCGTCGGTGGCAGCGACCAGCACGCGACCCAGTGGGCTGGCGGTAGTAGCGTAACGAATGAGGAGGCCTGCGCCGCCAGCACGCATCTGTCGCGGGGTCATGCCGAGGGCGTTGGTAATTTTTTTTGCGGTGGACTTGCTGCTGGCGGACTTGGGCGCAGCAGGGGCGGAAACGACTTGGAATTGTGCGGGGACTCTTGCGGGACGGACGGCTTCTTTGGAGCGGGAGACGCGCTGGGCACGGGCAAACTCGCCAGGGCTGACGCCGAGAACGCGACGGAAGCCTCGCAGCAGGGTGAGGCGACCGACGCCGGTGGCTACAGCGAGATCTGCGAGGCGGGTGCGTTCGCTGGCATGGGTAGCAAGGTAGTCAGTGGCGGCGGCGATAACGGCGGCCTGTGGATCGGGGCGCGGAGTGGCGAGTGCGGGATCGCAGCGCAAACAGGCATGGAAGCCAGCCTCTTCGGCGGCGGCGGCGGTGGGGAAGAAGCGAACGTTCTTACGCGTGGGGCGACGGCTGGGACAGCTTGGGCGGCAATAGATCTTGGTCGTTTGGACGGCGAAGACAAACTGGCCGTCGGCACTGGGGTCGCGGGCAAGCACCTGCTGCCACTGGCGACCGGGAAAGAGGCTGGGTACAGCGGCGACTTGTTGGGCAGACCGATGCGGCTTCAACATGGATTCCCCTCTCTGTCAGTATCTTCGATTGTTGCGCGCTGTGCGACAATCCGCATCGTATTCGAATCTAGCGCGGCGGGCGAGATCGCAGGGCGTATGCAACGAGGTACCCCTTTGCTTGCAATTTGCGTCATATTGATCAGAAGCTCGTACTCTGTACGGGATGCCCCCATAGTTGGGAGCGAGTTCACGCAAAGGAGAACTGGCTTGGCAGAGAAAAAGAAAGCGGCAGTGAAGACGGAAGAGGCTTCGGCAGCTTCGAGTAAGAAGACGGCTGGGGTAAAGACAACAACCAAAAAAGCCGCCGCAAAAAAGACGGTCGTAGCCGAAACAGTGGCGGCGAAGAAGACAGTATTGCCGGATGATGCCGAGGTCGCGCAACTTGCCTACCGGTTCTGGAACGAGCGCGGACGACGCCACGGAAGCGACTGGCAGGATTGGTTGCTCGCCGAGCAGGAGTTGAGGAAGGGCCAGTCGAAGACGAAGTGAAACGGATTCTGAGCTGGGTTGTGGCTGGGCTGATGGCAGCGTCGGTGGCGCTGTACGCTGGCGACTGGGCGGTGTGGCGCGTGCGCGTGGCGCGCGGCAGCGGCATGGGCACCGTCACGATGAACAGCATCATTGTGATTCCGCTGAAGAACAATAAGGAGGAGTACGACTGGGGTGGAACGGCAAATGTGAGTTGCAGCCGGTCGATCTTTCCCCAGGCGAGCGGCGGAGCCTGCTGGTGGCTAGCGCGGCATAACAGCGTCTTCGAGCGATGACAAGCGAAAAAAGCCCCGATCTCAGGTTGAGATACGGGGCTTTTCTCTTGTGCGGCTTGTCGTGTTTTGCCTAACGAACGGTGAGCAGGCGGGTCTCGTAGGGTTTGAGGTTTAGTTTCACGGTGATTGCGTTATTGTTCAGGGTTGAGGCGACTGGCGAGACCGTACCAGTGGATGGATCCCACGCCTCGATGGACTTGCCTGCGGTGTGCAGGGTGATGGCGTGTGTGGTGGCCGCTGCGCCTTCGTTGAAGAAGAGGTAAACGTTGGCGTCCTTCAGGCGGCGCGTGTTGACCTTGAGCGCGGAGTCGGGAGTGTCGAGCGTTACTTCGCGAGTGCTGATGAGCTTGCTGATGGCGGTCTCGATAGCGGCGGGAACGACCATCGGCGCGGGCGGCGAGGCTGGGGGCTGGTCGGGCGGGGTGGGCGTGGCGGGAAGCTGCGCCGAGGTCTCGACTAGGGCAAAGGCGAAGTCCTCGGGGGTCGAGGCACGGGCGTCGAGAATCGTCTTGCCGGAGATGATCGACGGAGTGCGGCTGAGGAAGAGAACTTTGCCGCCTCCGCGAGCGAAGGCTTGGAGACGAGTGAGTTCGGTCTGGGTGAGGACGGCGACCGAGGGTAGGATGACGGTGCGGTAGGAGTTGCCGCTCATGGTGGTGAGTATGCCGGGGCCAGCGGTGAGGTCTTCGGCGAGAGCGTTCTGGTTGATGATGTCGAAGTCGATCTGGCGCTCGCTGAGGAGGCGCTCGGCGGAGACGAAGGCAGTGTCAGAGGCCGAGTCGCCCAGCCACATGGAGCTGGATGGCAGGTAGAGCGCGACGGAAGCCGCCGGTCGGCCCTGGCTCATAACGTAGGTAAGGCGACGGGCGTAGTCCATCAGCGCGGGCCACGCGGGGTCGCGCATGAGGGGCGATGGGCCCCCGCGACGACGGGGCGCGTCTGTGGGCGAAGTACCTGCGGTTTGTGCGCCTGTGGTCGGCGCGGTTGCCGGCAGTGCGTCGACGGCAGGCATGGAGGCTGCAGCGGCCTGTTCCGGCGTGGGCGTGGCGGGCGGAGGGGCCAGTGCGGTGGCTGTCGAGGAGAAATTCATCGTCTCGATAACATTGATTCCGCGGACGATCTGTTCGTTGATGATGTAACGCGCCATCGTCACGTCGGGTGCCGGACGGTATGCGGCAAAGCTCTCGGTGAACGAGCGCGGGTGGCCGTAGACATGCGCCGCGCTGCTGGCAAGACGCGGGAAGTCAGAGACGGTGTCGGTCCAGATCTGGTGCCAGATGGCGTCGATTCCCGGCTCCTCGACGTACTTCATGTCGCGCAGGAAGTCGCCCTCGGAGCGGGTGAGCTGCATCTCCATCTCTTCGTGGTTGAGGTGGACTTGGTACTCGACGCCGTGAGCAGCACACCAAAGCGCCTGCTGTTGAAAGAATCCTTCTGCGAAGAGCTGGGAGAAGACATCGTAGTAGTCGGCCTTGGCGCGGCGTTCGGCTTCGGAGAGCTGGACGGGCGGCGGCAGAGGTGGCGTACCGGGACGCGCGCGGCCTCCGCCCTCGGAGGCTAGGATTGCTGCAACGTAAGGGCGAATGTCGTAGCCCTTGGTCTGCTGAAAGTGGTCGAAGAAAGCAGACGTCCAGGGCAATCCGGCGATGGAGTAGTCGGGCTCGTCACCGCGGAAGCCGAGGATGGTGGTACCGAAGTCATCCGGCATGGCGTCGTAATACTGCTGGTGGGTGAACTGGAGATAGGCCGCCGTCGCCGCCGGGTTCATGTAGTCTTCTAGCGACTGAGTGCTGTCCTTCAGTCGGGTAGGGTTGGTGTCACTGCGCGTGGGCGAAGTGCGGAAAACGTGCTCGACGACCAGCACGGTCCAGTCGCCGGTGGCGGGTGCCGACCAGTTGATACTGCCGCTGGCAAGGGAAATGGCGACGCGCTCACCGGTCGAGCTGAGGGCAAGGGCAGCGACGGCGTTCTCGCCAATGGGCCGGCTTAGAGCTTCGCCAGCCTTGACCGGGATTCGCTGGGTGATGGCAAGAGCCTGCATACGGAGCTCGGGCTTTTCGCTGGAGAATTTGCCGCCGGCAAAGCCGCTGGGGTAGCCCGCGTCATCGACGATCCAGACGCGCAGATCGCGCTTCTTGGCCTCGGCGACGAACTGCTTGAAGAAGGCGAAGTATTCGGGCGAAAGATACGCCTGCTTCATGCCAAAACCTGCCTGCACGGTGACGGTGTGGAAGCCGATCGACTTCATGGTGTCGAGGTCGTGGGCTACGCTCTCGATGGTGACCGGGCCGTTCAAGCCGAAGTAAGGCTCGGGTCCGTACTCGGCTGGCGGCGACTGCCAGGCGGAGGCAAGCTGGGCGGCAGTCGGCATCTGGATCTTCTGCCACGCGTGCTGGGGAACAGTGGTCTGCGCGAAGCAGGCCGTGGCTAGTAGGGAGAAGGCACAGCTAACAACTTTGGTTGCGAAGTTCATAGTTCTGGCACCAGTCAGTGAAAGCAGATTCAAGAGTCAATATAGCGACGTAGGAGGGAGGGGAAAAGATTCAGCCAGAGCAGACAAACAGCTATGCCAACCAATGCGCGAGCAGCTGATTGCGCAGTGGACGGACCATGAGCAGGACGCGGAAGCTCAAGTGGACTTACACTGTATGCTGAACTAGACATTTCCGAATGAATTCAAAGTCCAAGTCCGCCACACCGCGCGCTCCGTTGAATTTACTGGGGTTGGCGTGCGCCATTGGAGTTTCGACGATCTATTTCAACCAGCCGTTGCTGGTGGAGATGGGACGCACCTACCACGCGGCGGCTGGCAAGGTGATGT
>CAZPZL010000004.1:0-26527 GCA_964590925.1 uncultured Granulicella sp. | reverse complement strand
GAGCTGTCGCTGTTGCGCTGGGTGACGGAGTGGATCTCGGCGGTGGCAGTGGCGGTCTCGTTGAGCGAGGCGACCTGCTCGGTTGCTCCCTGAGCCAGCGATTGGCTGGAGGCGGCGACCTGATTGGCCGCCGAAGCGACCTGCACCGCACCTTGCCTCAGCTCCTCGACGCTCTGCTGCAACTCCAGACTGATTCTGCGGATGATTCGACCGGCGGCAGCGATCACTACAACAAACGTAAGAATCAACCCAGCGGCGATGATGCAAATCTGCTTTGAAATGGATTTTTTCTGCGCGACGGCGCGTGCGTCCGCATCCTGAACCAACGCATCGACCACCTTATCCAACATGTCGGTCGGCGCACGATCCTGCCCCTTGACCATCGTATCGACGGCGGATTGATTCATCCCCTTGGCGTCGATAAACGACTGCAGCGCCGAATCATACTTGGCCTGCATGGCGGCGTGCGCGTCCAGAAAGCCACCAATCATGGAACGTGTGCTGGGATCTGCGACCGAGGACTCCAATGCCGTTCCGAGCACGACGACCTTGCCCGAATCCGCGTGAAACTCCTGCGAGTACTTCTCCAGATTTGCCGCATCCGCGCCACGAAGCAGCGTATCCTTCCAGGCCTGCACCTGCTTTTTGAAGGTAACCTGCATCTGGCGTGCACTATCGGCCTGACGATACTGATTCGCAAGCAGCGCGTCATAGGTGGCAGCGGCGCTGAAGAGCGTAAACATGAGATAGATCGCAGCCGCCGCACCCATCGATACGGCAGTTGCGCAAAGCAGGTAGATCTTGGTTTGCAATCTCATCGTTGCCTGTCAACTCCCTGCGAGCTTGCGTTGCAGCGACTACGCCACACTCGTCTGAAGTGTCTATCGACAGGGAGGGCTGAAGGATTAGAAGAGGAAAGGATTGACGCAATGCATCCGTTTATAGCTACTGTACGAAGCGGTCATCGCGATGCTGCTGGCCGTAGTCGCGAGAGAGCGTGCAGGATTGCAAGCCACCATTTTCGTACAAATTCAAACCTGGATTGGGATTGTGGATTGATGAGGATCTGCAAGGAACGCCTGCACCGTCTGATCTTCTGAAAGAAAGTACTGCAGAAGTTTTCCGCTGGGGTAAAGCGAGGTCATCTCACCCACAGACGGTCCCAGCAACCAGTTCCGCCACTATACTTCACCCCTGCGACTTCCGCGTCACTCCACCGGCAGGCGGGCCTTGTAGCCGTCGCGCGCGACGACCGAGTACTTCAGCGGCTTGCCCTTCTCGTCCTGCATCTGTAGAGGGTGGCCTTCGTTGTCGATCAGAATGACCTTGACCCTGCGATAGCCTCCGTCGTTGACCGGGTTGGTGGGCCGATAGCTGATCAGATATTGGTTGCGAATCGAGTTATTGATACGCGCGAAGTCGTCTCCCATCTCGCCCACAAACAGCGGCGAGAAGCTCAGCCCACCGGTCATCTCTGCGAAGGTCTTCAGCTCGTTCTGCGCCTGCAGGTAGTTCATCTCGCGTATTCCTCCACCCGCGCTCATCTCGTTTGCCAGCGCGCCGGTTCCAATGGTGAAGATCGTCACATTCGGCGTGGCCTTGACCTTGGCCAAAATCCTGTCGTAGGTAATCTTGGAAAAAGTGTCGCGCCCGGTGCCGATTAGGATGATGTACTTGCGTCCGTCGATGCGCGTGGTGCGGTCCAGCGTCTCGTAGAGAGCGTCGAACATATCGGTTTCGCTGAACGTCGGCATGGTCAACGAGTCCAGACTCTGCGCGACGATATCCTTATTATTGGTGAAGTCGTTGACGATGTGGGTGCGCAGATCGTATGTCATCACCGCGACGTAGTCATCCGGGCGTAGCGAGTGGAAGAAGCTGGCCGAGGCGTTGCGCATGTCGCTGATCACGTTCCAGGAGTTGGCCGCAAACTCCAGCAGCATCACCGCGGTAATCGGAGTCTGTGTGATGCGCACGTTGTCCACCTTCTGCTCCACGCCGTCTTCGAGAACCAGGAAGTTCTCCGGCTTCAGCCCGGGCACGAACTGGTGGTTGTTGTCCAACACGACGCTCACGTTCAAATTCACAATCGGCACATCGACGTGCAACGCATAGGGTTCGCCGGTGGGATTGTTCAGCTTCGGTTCGGCTGGCGCGGGAGGAGGAGGCTCGTCCGATTCCTTCTTTTTTGGTATGACGATGGAGCCGTTGTCAATATTCGGCCCCGCATCGGAGTCGGACGGCGGCGCAGGCGTCTGCGCGCGTACGGTTCCCGTTGCAACCGATGCAACCAGAAGCGCACTCAGCACCAGAGCAAAAAGAGGAATGCGAGCTGCGAAGAATTGATTCCTGTTCGTCATCTATTGAAACTTTACTCTGCTCTGGGCTGCTTCGTCCTACTCAAGACAGGTTCGCCTTTAAAAACGCCAAGGTCCTTTGCCGAGCCAGAGTCGCGGCAGCCGCGTCGTAGCTTGGCCGGTCGGGATTGGCGAAGGCGTGTCCGACGTCCTTGTAGCTATGGATCGCCACGTCACCCTCGGAGTGTGCCGCGCGCACCGCCGCTATCTGGTCAGAACCGATCTGCACATCCTCCGCGCCGAAGTGCAGCATCACACGACACTCCACCCGCTCGCTGGCCACCTTGCCAATTCCACCTGGGTAGTACCCGACGCAGCACTGCGGCTCCATCCCGAAGTCGTCCGAGCGAGTCGCCGCCAGCCAACTCATCAGCCCGCCGTAGCAGAATCCCAGTACGCCCACCCGCTGCACCGTCTGCTGCACATGATTGCAGGCGGCCGCAATGTCCTTCAGCGATGTCTGCTGATCCAGCATCGGCAGATAACCCTTCATCGCTGTATTAATCTCGGCCTCGCTGTATCCCAGTTCGACGTTGGGGCGAATACGGTCGAACAGCGCCGGCGCAATAGTCAAATATCCCGCCAGCGCGTACTCGTCCGCAACCCGGCGAATCGACTTATTGACGCCAAATATCTCCTGTACCACCACCAGCCCGCCGATCGGCTTGCGCTCCGGCGTAGCCAAATAGGCGCGCAGTATATGCCGGTCGTCGGCCTTCAGCTTGATCCAATCCCCCATCGTCTCTCTCCCATATACGTCTCTTCTTTGGGCCTGTCCTGCGTCAGTCATTCTATGCGATGCGATGCGCAATCGTATCGCATCGTTGCAAAAATAAACCGTCACATACTCGGCCTACTTACCGTATATCGGTAAAAGCGCGGCGCGGAGTAGTTCCCCGCCCATCGAACGCATCACGCAGCGCATAAAATGCAGCCTTCGCCCGCCCTGCCGCGTCGAACAGCAGAGGCCGCTCTGGCTTGCCGTCCGTACGCCCCCCCTCCTGATTGAGCCATGTATAGCGATCCGTAATCCCCCAGGTCAACACCATCTTCACCGCCGCGTCGTTCAACACCAGATCCGCATATCGCCGGTAAGCCGCAGCCACGGCTGCATCGCGTACCGCAACGTCTGTCGCCAATGCGCGGTCATTGACATCCATCTCGGTTATGAAGACCTGCAACCCAAGCTCGCGCACCTCTGCAATGAACCGCATCAGGCCCGCCCCATACCGCCCATCCCCGCCTGCCGAGATGTGCGACTGCACACCCACCGCATCGACCGGAGCACGTCGCGCCAGCATCCGCCGCAGCAACTCCAGCACCGCCGCGCGTTTCTGCTCGCCCGTGTGAGTCTCAGCCTCGATTCCGTAGTCGTTATACGTCAGCAACGCCTGCGGATCGGCCTCGCGCGCGGTCTTGAAGGCCAGTTCGATATACTCCTCGCCTGCCAGTCGCAGCCATGACGAGTTTCTTAGCCCATCGGCTCGCCCATCGCCTACATCAATCGCCTCGTTCACTACGTCCCAAGAGTGCATTCTCCCCGCGTACCGCCCCGCCACTGTCTCGATATGCGACACCAGCAGATCGCGCGCGTTGGCCGTCGTCGCCACCCGGTCGAACCACTTCGGATTGTCCCTGTGCCAAGCCAGATTGTGCCCACGAATCTTCATCCGATTGGCCTCGGCGAAGGCAACCAGCGCATCCGCCTGTTCGAAATCGAATCTCTCCGCTGCAGGCCGTAACGCGCCCCACTTCATCGCGTTCTCCGCCACCACGATCCGACACTGCTCGCGCACCAGCGCTGCGTATGCCGAATCTTTCGACAACGCATCCACATTCACCGCACAGCCGTATAGCAGCCCATGCGCCGTCCCATGCACCCCCAGCGAACCCGCCCCGACAACGTCCGCAGCCGCATCTCCCGAAGTCGCCGCCAGCGCCTTGACAGCCAGCAGCGAAGCTGCCGCCCCTAGAAACTCTCGCCGCGTGCCGCTCATCAGATCCTCTCCGCCGAGCGGGAGAACTCCTTCATCTCCGCCAGCCAGCGCGCAAAACGCAGCAGTTGCCATCGTTCAGCGTACAAAAACCGCGCAAAGTCGCCCAATCCAACAGCCTCTGCGCGCTTGCCCGTGTACGTCTCCACGCGCCACTTCAGACACTCGCTACGCCAAGGCCGCAGCCGATTGCCCCGCGTCGCATTCCAAACGAAGATCAGCACAGCACCCATGCACACTCCCTCGTCCCGATTATAGAGGCCCCATTTGCAGCTCCGTAATATTTGTCTACACTTATTAGATACAAGAGGTTCACAATGAGTCGAATGCAACAGCCTGCACTTCGTCGGACAGTGGGATATTCTCTTGCCATACTGTTCACATTCGCCGTACCGCACCTCTTCGCTCAAGACACGCGCAAGGTCCTCGAGCCGACCATCCCTCCCGCCTGCGTCACGTTGAAGGCCACCCTTACCAACACGCTGGCCACCAGCGGCCAAATCGAATCCCATCCCGCCACCGAAGACACCCAACGCATCCAGCGGGCGCTCGACCACTGTGCCAGAGGCCACTCTGTCGAGTTGGCCCCCGACGCTGCTAACACTGCATTTCTCAGCGGTTCGCTGCAACTACGCCCCGGAGTAACTCTGCTGCTCGATAGCTCCGTCACACTCTATGCCTCGCGTAACCCAGTAGACTTCGAGATCGCCCCAGGCTCCTGCGGCTTGGTCGATGACAAGTCCTCTGGCTGCCATCCGCTAATCACCGCAAAATACGCTACCGGCTCGGCCATTATGGGCGACGGTGCCATCGATGGGCAGGGCGGCGCTCACATCCTTATCGACGGCAAGCCCTCTACCAAGAGCTGGTGGGATCTGGCCGAAGACGCCCGCACAGCTGGTCGCCAGCAGGTTCCCCGCCTCATCGAGACCGATCTCACCGACGACTTTACCCTCTACCGCATCACCCTAAAAAACTCTCCCAACTTCCACGTCTCCTTCCATCGCGGAGATGGATTCACCGTCTGGGGTGTCAAGATCGACACTCCCCGAACCGCCCGCAACACCGATGGCATCGACCCGGCACAATCCAAGAACATCACCATCACCCAGAGCTACATCCGCACCGGAGACGACAACATCGCCATCAAGGCGGGCGACGGCCCAACCTCTAACATGACCGTCATCCACAACCACTTCTACTCCGGCCACGGCATGTCCATCGGTAGCGAGACCAACGGAGGAGTCAGTCAGATTCGCGTCTCCGACCTCTCGCTCGACGGCCCCGACAACGGCATCCGTATAAAGTCCAATCCCACTCGCGGCGGCCTCGTACAGGACGTCCTGTACGACGACATCTGCGTCCGCGACTCCAAATTCCCCATTGTCTTCGACACCGCATACTCGTTCCCCGGCAAAGGCGTCGCACTCTACCCCGTCTATCAGGACATCACCCTGCGCAACGTCCGCATCTCCGGTGGTGGCAAGATCCAGTTCAACGGCTTCGATCATACTCACCGCATTGGCGTCACCCTCGACGGAGTTCTGCTGCTCGACAAGCCATCCCTATACAAGCCGCAGGCCACCCACACCGACCTCACCTTCGGCCCCGGACCATCCAACCTCGTCTTTACCGGCGACGACTCGACCGTCATTGGCAAACAGCATGACGGCAACCTTCCCTCCTGCGCAGCCAAGTTCGTCCCCTACCCCACCCAGTAGCCCGATCAATCGCGCCAATCTGCAATTATTGGCCACCACTTGCACTGGCGGGCAAATGATGGATGATGGAAGCAGTGAGGTGCTCGTACGATGTTTGAAAGCATGTTTCATCTGCCGTTGCCGTGGATCGAAAAGGTTCTGCGCCCCATCATTGTCTACCTATTTCTGGTGCTCTTCCTGCGCCTCTTTGGTAAGCGCGAGCTGGCGCAGCTCAACCCCTTCGACCTGGTTGTTCTTCTTAGCCTCTCAAACTGCGTGCAGAACTCCATCATCGGCGACGACAACTCGGTGACAGGCGGCGTCATCGGCGCATTCTCTCTTCTCGCCATCAACTGGGCGCTAACGCGCACGCTCTTTAAGATGCCCAAGCTCGACGCCGCACTCGAAGGCACCAAGACCGTGCTCATCCGCCACGGCGTGGTCGATCCCGCGGCGCTCAGCAAGGAGACAATGACCGAGAGCGAGCTACTCTCCGTCATCCACAAGCAGGGTATGAACGACTTCGCCGAGGTGGAGACCTGCGCACTTGAGCCCAACGGCAGCTTCTACGTCGAGGCGATGAAGCCCACCCCGGATGAGAGCCAGATCGCCGCCCTGAAGATCGCCCTCGATTCCCTCACCGAAGAGGTCCGCCTGATGCGCACGCAACTGGCCCGCCCATAATTGAATGAATAGAGCTACTTCACTAGTAGCTGCCAGCGAAGATGGCTTTCAGCTTTGCACGGAGTCCCTGTTCTTCGCTGGCGCGACGGACCTGTGTGCGGTGGGTGTAGAGCAGCATTCCGATGGCGACGGCGAACTCTGGCTTAGCAAATTCGGCGGGCATTCGTGAGAGCGGCACCGGCGAGCCGACACGCGCAGGCACGCGCAGCAGGCTCTCGGCGTTGTCCAACAGACCGGGTAGTTGCGACGCGCCGCCGGTGAGGACGCATCCTGCACCAAGCGCCTCCAGCACGCCGCCCTGACGCAGATTGTCGCGCAGCATAGTGAAGAGTTCGCGGGCGCGTGGCTCCAGAATCTCTGCCAGAAAGCGCTGGCGAACCATGCGCGAGGGCTGCATCTCTCCGCTGGGCGAACTGGCCACGAGTTGCGAGCTGATCTCGATCTCGCTGACCTGCGGCACAGAGGTAACAACACAGTGGCCGTAGACGCGCTTCAGGTGTTCAGCCTCCTCGACCGAAACGTGCAGGCCGACGGCCAGATCATTGGTGAAGTGATCACCACCGATCGGCAAAACTGCAGTATGCGCGATTGACCCCTCAAAATAAACCGCCAGCTCGGTCGTGCTGGATCCGATGTCGGCGATGCAGCTACCCAGCTCGCGTTCGTCGGCGGACAGTACGGACTCAGCTGCAGCGATGCCCTCGTAGATCGTGTCGCCGACTTCGAGGCTGGCGCGGTTGGCACAGGTGACGACCGACTGCGCCACACCTCCCGAGCAGGTGGATAGGTGCAGGTTTACCTCCAGCTTGTTGCCCACCATGCCGATGGGGTCGTGAATGCCCGCCTGATCGTCTAGGATGAACTCCTGTGGAAGTAGGTGCAGAACCTCACGATCCGGCGGTAAAGCGACCGATCGCGCGCGGTCGACGGCGGCGCGAACTTCATCACGCGTAATCTCCCTCATGCGGCTACCCAATGCGATGCCGCCGCGACTGTTGACGCCGCGAATGTGCGTTCCCCCAATACCGACGACGACCGTTTCAATCTCTGCGCGCGAGACTCGCTCGGCGGCGAGTGCAGCTCGGTTGATGGACTGCGCTGCTGGCTCCAAATCGGCGATCAGGCCCTTTCGCATCCCACGCGCGGGTTCGATGCCGTGGCCACGATAGCGTAGAACACCGTCCTGTAACTCCGCTACCAGAACGCAGATTTTGCTACTGCCCGCGTCGACCACGGCAATCAGATTCTCTTGCCGGGGATTCATCGCATCGCTCCCTGCTTGGTTTGCGATGCGGCGGCTTGCGCTGTGGACGAATGGCTTGCGACCTTGCCCGTCACCAGCGTAGATGTAACGGGACGAGTGGCGCGGGCAACAAGTTCTGCGTGTGCACCCGATGCTGACCTGCTTGTCAACTGCGCAGCGACAGGCTGTTTCTTCACAACGACGGCAGGCCTAGTTGGCTCAGGCTTTGGCATAGCTACGTCAGGAACGCCCAAAGAGCTTGCTGAATAGGTATCGTTGGGCGCGGCTTCAAGCGACGACGGCGTCATCTCCAGTACCACCTGCCGCTCGTAGCGCATGTCGGCCGAGGCCAGCTTGGGATACTGCGCACGCCACTCCGCCAGATGCTGCTCGTACAGGCGATAGCGCTCCATAAATCTGCCATCGCCGAAGTGGACCAGAACATCCGCTCCACCGGCTGCGGCGTCGGGGATGATGGCCTTCACATCCTCCGGGCTGGTAACATCGACCTCGCTCAACTGACGTGAGATCTTCTCGCCGGTCGCATCGAGAGTAGCGATAAAGTTCAGGTAGATCTTCATCCGTGCTGCGCGTGTCGACAGAGGATCGGCTGCGGATATGCCGGTCAACACGGGGAAGGAGTAGCTGGCAAGATCGTGCGCGTGGGCTGCTTGAGCCTGCTGCGTGCTGGACTCGTCTAGGTCTGATCCCGACAGGTCCGGTCCAGGCAGATTGAGCAGCACGCCGCTCGCATCCACTAACCCAATCTCCGAGCCCTGTCGCACAAAGGCCACTGGCGTTCGCTCCACAATCGAGACGCGAACACGGTTGGGTAGAAGACGCATTACGGTCGCATGTTCGACCCACGGCAGACTCTCCAGCTCGGCGCGGCGCCGTGTGAGCGGAATGTTGAAGATGTTGCGATCCACATCCTCACCAAAGACGCTGAGCAGTTGTGCGCGGGTCAGGCGGCTGTTGCCGTCGATCTGTATCGCATCGGCACTGGTAATGAGAAAGTGTTCGTCATGCAGCAGGAATTTACGCGCTGTAAACGCCGCGACAATGCCCGCGCCCGCCAGCAGAAGAAATGCGCAGCCAGAAAGGATGCGGCCCCACAACGTCTTCGGCAGCAGAGCGCCGTGGAAGCTGACACGCAGGCCGGGACGACGAGATCGTCCTGCGAACTCTGGATCAAAATCTGAGTCGGGCGTGAACTCTTCGGGGTCGGCGTAGCCGGTCTCGTAGGCGGAGTTCTGTCGCAACGGCATCTCGGTCACCTTGGCTAGACGCTTTCTCCCCTCGGGGATGGATTCAGTGTCGAACTGGCTGCTGCTATCGGGACGACACTCGGCAAAACGATTCTCAGCGGAGCGGCTATCGGCGAAGGCAAAATCCTGCGCGTACCCTTGCTCCGGCGCATCGAGCACCGCAGTGTTGTTCCTCGAAAATAAATTGCCAGATCGCATGGCCCCGAGCTTGGGTCACGAGGGATCGCCAAGCACAATCATACCGCGCCCACCGGCCTCCGCATCCCCCAAGTGGGGGGACGTACCCACTCAGCAACCTACCGCAATGCTCGATCCAACGAGTAAGGCGGAAGAATCAGCCGTGAGAATTTCCTATGCTGAAGTATTGTCGGAGGATAATCCGACCTCCGTAGTGGAAGAAGAGATTTGCAGCTGGTCTTCCAGCTCAATCTGCAAGCGCGAGATCGTTCCACTGGGTAATTCCAAAACGCTATGCATTCGGAAGCTGATTGAGGTCACTCGGAACGGCACCAGAGAGCGCCACAACTTGATTACCTTACGATTGCGATCCAAACCAACGACATCGATTGGGAAGGACATCCCAAAGGTATGCACGCCGGAGGAGGGCTTGATCCACAACCCTCCTCCAGCGCGCAAACCGCTTCGCCCGAGAAGACCAAACATTCGCTTCAACGAAGTGTCGGCCAGCTCGATTTTGTCGCCAACGGTGATGCCACGAGTTATGTTGATGACTTTAAGCATCTTGATCCGTTCATCCGATTCGCCAGATAGCAGATTCTGTCCGCCTACTTATTCTTTCGGCGATAGACAATAATTCCCAAGACGATGACCGCCAAGACTCCAGCAATAATTCGTACAAGATTAGGTGAATCCATGAATTCCTCCTTTCCGTTTATATAAGGATCGCAAACGACGCGATGTGTCCTTATCGGCTAATGAATTTAATCATTGCAGGCTCTGCACAGCCTCTCTGAACTTTACGTTCCGCAGCGCTTTCAATCAACTGCAATTGTATTTACCACTCTGGCTACTTTGAGAGATGCGTTTCCCTGTTTACCTGACAACGCCCACTGACTTACGCCGCTTTGCCATCGAGTCTAGTCGAATATAAATGGTTGCATATTCCGACGACAGTCTCGGAATTCCTACTTACTCATCGATCCCAGTCCGCTCGTGATTTGCAGGATCGCCGGAGCCAACAGCACAATAAATAGGCTGGGAAAGATACACAATACGAGCGGAAAAATAATTTTGATCTTGGTCTTTGCCGCAGCTTCCTCCGCATGTTGCCGCCGCTTCAATCGGATATCTTCGGAGAAGCGACTCAGTGCACGAATAATAGGTGTACCAAATCGATCCGTTTGCGTCAGCATACTCACGAAGGAGGTAAACTCCTCGATTTCTGTTCGGTCCGCCAGATTCTGCCAAGCCTCCAGTCTTGGCCGGCCGGCGCGTTGTTCTCGGTTGACCTGAGCAAACTCCTCGCTGATATCTGGATGGCTGAAGGCAAGTTCGTCTCCAATGCGCAACAGCGCCTGATCCAATCCCAGACCCGCATCCACACATATCACCATCAGATCGAGCGCGTCGGGAAGACTGCGACGAATGCGGTTTCGTCTGCTAGCGGTCTTCCGCTTGAGCCAGATGTCGGGTGCCAGATAACCCGCAATGCCGAATACTAGAACCCAGAGCAGGACGTTGGATGGCATGAGGCTACCCGCAACAACACCCAGAAGCGGAACCAGGAACTGAGATGCAAAATAAATTTCCGAGCTGGAGACTGAATGCATACCAGCCGCCGCCATCCTCTCTTTAAGGTGGGGGTCTTCAGCCAAACCTATACGCATCCGCAGGCGCGTCGCGATGCTGACAATTTTGTCCTGCATCCGTTCCTTCTCGCCAATGGTACGTAGATCAGATCGCGTACTAGTTACAACATCGAGGATGCGTTGCGCCTCGGGAGAAGGACGAAACAGGTCAGGCGTCAACAGAAGCGCAACTACGCCAAAAACGATCAGAATTAACAGAATACACAGGCCGATCGACATAGCTCTTATACCTCGATTCCGTTGATAATATAACGAATGATGAGGCCTCCAATGGCCAGTAGAACCATTCCGGTATAGAGCAACTCGTGCCCGAAGGGAGTATTGATCAGAACCGACGAATATCCTGGATTAATCAAATTAATAACGCCCAGCATCACCACCGGAAGCGAGCACAAAATATATCCGGTCATACGACCTTGCGCTGTATGCGTCCGAATCTCGCCCTGAATGCGCAGGCGGTCCCGTATGACGGCCGCTGTTCGGTCCAGAATTTCAGTTAAGTTGCCGCCAGTGTCCTTCTGCACCAAAATGCCCGTGACCAGCACCCGGAGATCCTGAGAGGGCACCCTATCCAACATCTGCATCAAGGCATCGCGTAAAGGGAGTCCAAAGTTCTGCTGCTTAAATACTTCGCTGAACTCTGAACGAAGGGGCTGCACACTTTGCTCCGCGACAACATTGATGGAAGCCACCATGGAATGTCCTGCTCGCAGTGCGCGAGCCATCATATCGATCGTATCGGGGAGGCCCGCATTGAACGCAGCGACCCGGCGCGAGCGCTTGAAGGATACGATCCCGATGGGCACAGCCCCCAGCGCGCACGCCACAAGAATCTGAACCGGCACCAGAGAAAGACATAGCGAGGTTACGAAAAATCCCAAGATGGCCAACGCAAAGGTGTAAACCAGTAGCATGCTGATGGAAATATCGAGATCTGATTGAATAATTAAACTTTTAATGTGGCCGGATATTTTTAATTTCTGCAGAAGATCGTCGATCAGCTCCATCTTACTGATCTGATTAGACTTGAGCAATTGCTTCGCTAAATCCGCGTCTGGGCCGAGTTCTCCCTTGGACACTCGAATTCGCATAATTCTCTGTTCAATCAATTTCTGGCTGCGCGAGGAACCCAAAACCAGCGCCATGATTCCAAAAACAATCAAGGCAATTGCAAAAAAAGAAATCAGGGGAACCATGGAGCCTCCTTTCAAACTAATTATTAGCCAATTTCAACCAGATGATCGGTTAGGCCGACCGGAACCGGAATACCACCGGCGATGAACTTCTCCACGCACTTGGGAACGATTCCGGTGGAGATGAAGCGTCCTTTGACTCTTCCATTTGGACCGAGCCCTTTCTTTTCGAAAAGAAAGATGTCCTGCATGCTGATGACATCGGAAAACCCTCCGGTCAATTCGGAGATATATGTAATGCGGCGTGTACCATCGCTCATACGCGAGACCTGAACGATCAAATGCACGGCTGATGCAACCTGTGCTCGGACCGCCTTCTCTGCGATCTTTACATCACTCATCATGGCCATAGTCTCCAGACGAGCTAAGCCATCGCGCGGTGTGTTGGCATGTATGGTGGTCAGCGATCCATCGTGACCAGTGTTCATCGCCTGCAACATGTCGAGCGCTTCTCCGCCGCGGATTTCGCCCAGTACAACGCGGTCCGGACGCATACGAAGCGCGTTGATGACCAACTCACGCTGGCGAATGGCGCCCTTGCCTTCCACGTTCGGAGGCCGAGTCTCCAGCCGGACGACGTGATCCTGCTTCAACTGTAGTTCGGCTGAGTCTTCGATGGTGACGATGCGCTCCTTCTCTGAGATAAAACTGGAGAGAACGTTGAGCAGAGTTGTTTTACCGGAGCCGGTACCGCCCGATATGACAATGTTCATGCGAGCCTTGACCGCACTCTTGAGCAGATCCAGCATGGGCGGCGTCAACGCTTGGTTGCGCAGCAGATCTTCGGCCCCGAGCGGCGACTTTCCAAAACGACGAATCGACATACAAGGGCCGTCGATCGCAAGCGGCGGAATAATCACATTGACGCGCGAGCCGTCTTGCAGACGCGCATCGACCAATGGGGAGGATTCATCGACACGCCGGCCAACACCGGAGACGATCTTGTCGATGATGTGCATCAGGTGACGGTTGTCCTGAAAGGTCAACGTGGTTTTTTCCAGTACGCCACGCCGCTCAATGTAGATCGAGTTGTAGGTGTTGATCAAAATATCGCTAATGCTGTCGTCCTTGAGAAGAGGCTCTAGCGGCCCCAGACCGAAGACCTCATCGACGACCTCCTGCGCGAGACGATCTCGCTCAATCGCGCTGAGTGGAACTCCTTGTTCATTGATGATCTGCTGGATGGCAAGGAACAGCTGATGCTGCGCGGTACCTTGCTCCTGCATTTGCCCCAGCATGTCGAGATCGACGCGCTTGATCAGTTCCTTGTGGACGGCCGTTTTAATCTGTTGCTGTACGCCTTCTCCGACCGTACGCGAAGTACGTCCGACACGATCATTGGATGGAACGGGATTTGACGGAACAGCATTTGTATTGGACATTTCAATTACACCTATATTCCTCAAACGTATTACCGAATTGCAATTCTTCAATAAATCCGATGAAATCGTTCTTCATAATTAGGACAGTGATATTACTTCCAAAAAGAAAAGAGGGATTTCTTGGGCGCAGCCACTTCCTCTGGAACGGCGTTGCCCGCCAGAGTATTGGCCCACTTGACAATAGGAATCGAAAAATCCGTCTTCTGCTTCGGGTTAATGGGCTCGCCCAGAATTGCCGAGCGAGTAACCTCGGCGTAGCCGTTGGGCAGCTTGACAGCAACCGGTAACCGAATCGCTTTTTCTATCTGCTCGATGGTAAGTGCGTGCTGCGAGGAAAAACGATTGATGACCACTTTGATTTTTGCAATATCGTGTTCGCCCTGCGACAAGCTATCCACATAGCGGGACAAATCGCGGATGGCGGCGATTTCGGGAGTGGCGATCAGATACACCTCACTGGAGACGTCGATGACAGAGAGATTGGTTTCATCCAACGAGGACGGGCCATCGACAATAACATAGTCGTATTCACCACGCAGAAACTCAAGAGTCTGGGCGATCGATTCGGGGTCGAGCTTCTTCATGCCGCTGCAAACATCGGGCGAAGCCAGAACCTCCAGGCCGCTTTCGTGGGTTGCAATATACCCGCGCAGTAGATCACTGTCCAAACGGCTCAGATTACGCACCAACTCATGGAAGTGATACCGGCTGCCGTCGATTCCCAGATATATACACGCGTGCCCCAACTGCGGATGGTTATCTATCAACAGGGTTTTCTTCTGATGGCAGAGGACCAGATACATGGCCAGATGCACGGCGAGAGTGGTGGTTCCCACTCCCCCCTTGGCGCCGAATAATGTGATGACATCTCCACGCACCGCAGTGTGAGAGGACTTTGTGGACCACTGCTGATAGAGCCGCTGTAGCGTGTCCGAAAAAGCAGCTTCATCGAAGTTCCAACCTATAAATTCGGTGCAGCCGGAGCGCATGGCGCGCAACAGGATGTCGGGATCCTGACTGGAGGACATAGCAACCATCGCCGCCTTGCCAGCATACAATTCCTGAATATAGGTCGCTGCAACTACGGCCTGTTCGATGTCCTTGTCAAAATCAATGACTGCGATGCATACCGAAGAGGCCTTCACCGCAGGCGGAAAGGGAGGACGCTTGACTGCAGAGATGTACCCTTCGCAATCAGCGCGATGGACCGCCCAGGCCATCCGCAAAACAGCGTCGGCAATCTCGTCGGCGAGTTTCACGTCGAGGCTGACAGTGATCAGTGCAACACTGATAAGACCAGAATTATATTGAGCTTGAGCCATGGTATGGTTCCTCGATGTCGTTTCGTATTCCGCCTGCGTTGCTGCGCGATGCTAGAAATAATCCACGTATGATCCAGCTATTACTTACTTAATAATTGCATTGTATCCATCGCGCAGCAGCCGTTGACGCATGGTTTCTGCGTCTGCCTTATTCGCGTAGGGTCCAACTTCCAGATGAAGAAGCGTGTCCTGAGAATCGCGATTGACCGTGACGTCGTAGCCGTGACGCTTGAGAGCGGCAACCATGGACTCGGCTCCCTCCGCATTTGAGAGCGCCATGATTTGAACCATCAAGTGGCTAGATGGATTTAGAGTGGCCGATGGGTTAATGTTGTGGGCCATTGGTCCACTTGCGTGCGCAACTTCGACCGATCCGCCAGCAGCAATATTGTGCGCGAGGGGAGCTGTAGCCGTACTCTGTGACGCTACTTGGCTGGCAGCTTTCACAGTCGCGCTTCCGGTTGCGGCGGAAGGGTGATAGGGGACATACGGGCCGTATACCGTATCCGAAGAGGTTGGCGCCTGCACGGGCGAGGCGATTCCAGTAACAAGCGTCTGCGCAGTAGCGTTCGCTGCCGTTGTGGAGGCGGAAGCTTGCAGCGGAGTGTTTGCCGCTGCTGAGGTTGAAAGCATCTGTGCGGGAGCGCTATTTGATGTTGATCGGGACCCCGAGTTGGCAATCGTCCTGGCAGGAGAAGTTGTCTGAGTGGGTTGCGTTGGCGGAATATTCTGGACCGCTGCCGCCGTTGCAGGCGCTACCACAGCGGAGGATGTAGGAACCTGAACGGTTTCGACTATCGGCTGCACTGCGGTTATCGACGGTGCTGCCGCAACAGCAGACGATGGCGCCACAGTTGATTCCGTTGCCGTGGGCGTCGTTATGACTGTGGGTGTCGGGGTAGCTGCCGGGATCTGACTTCCTATAGAGCCTGGCGAATTGACTGGTGGAGCAGCGGGCTGTGGATTGAGGTTCTTCCCCAGCGACTTATCGAATTTATTCGTACTCAGAGGGTGGACGGGAAGCTCCGGCTGCGCTGGATCGGTCGACTCCTGCAACGGGTCAACCAAAGTCGGGGTCACGACGACCACCAGCTCCGTCGTCGAATGGTTGGAATTCTTCGACTTGAAAAGCGCTCCGAGGATGGGAATGTTAGCCGCCCCCGGTGTCTTTTCCATGATGTCGGTGGTGCGCTGATCGAGCAATCCCGATATGGCAAAGCTTTGATCGCTGCGCAACTCAACCTCGGTCTCTGCTTTGCGCGTGGAGAGCGCCGGAATTGTATATCCGTCGATCGTAACCGCGTTGGCATAGTCCAGAGCGCTGACCTCTGGTGCCACCTTCAGTCGAATGCTTCCATCTTCGTTCACAATGGGGGTGAAGACCAACGCAACACCATACTGACGGAACGAGATAGAGACAGTCGCGGCGGAGCCAGTTCCGGTTACCGTTGGAAAAGGGAACTCTCCACCAGAGTGGAATTCTGCCTTCTCGCCACTGATGGTTGTGATGGTCGGCTCGGCCAGTATCTGTAGAACCTGCTTGCTCTCCAAGTCCTGAATGTTGGCACCGAGATTTAATTTTGTGCTGTACAGGAGAAAATTCAAGGGGTTTGAGGTTGTCAGCGTGCCGCTGGGCGAGTTAGATGTGCCCACAGTATAGGTCGAAGTAGAGGGGTACTGGGAGGTCGAGGTGGACGCAAGAAAGCTGGTGTTTCCACCCGGATTGAATAAGTTGATGCCCATCTGCAGAGCCTTGGAGCGATCAACTTCGAGAATGCGCACCTTCAGCCGGACCTGTTTTGCGTGGTCGGGTGTGATGGTCAGTGCGTTCGCGACCTCTTTGGTATAGAGTCCGGCCAGATCCAGAACGGTCTTCTCCATCTCAGGACTGCTGACTTCGCCGCTCAGTGTGATGCGGTTCCCGCTCCCGTCGATCTTGACAGCATTATTGTGCGTTGCTTCGCTCATCGCGGTACGCAGCCCCGCGACATCGATGTCGGACGAGACTATATAGGACTGTGCCTGCCCGCTCTCGTCCAGAAGTACCAGCGTACTGATACCCGACGTAATTGCAGTGACGACGATCTGGTTCGGAGTGAGCGTAACCGAGTTGAGAACGGCTGGATCGGCAACGTAGACACGACTCAGACGGGATCGTGTATTGAGAAACAGAGAGTGCCCAACCAGCACATGCAGTGTCTCTCCTTCGGCAACGTGGCCGAGGCTGCTCGATACGCCGGGCGTTGTTATCCCCGTCAAGCTGGAGAGGGGAGCACCCCCTGGCGCGGCTACAGCCTGCGGCGAGAGTCAACGCCATCGCAAAACCTGTCGGGGCGCATCCCGCAGCCGTTTGTTTCTCGTTATCGAATTCGCTAGGCCTCACTGAAAATCATCCAATCTCTGTTTCGTACCCAGAATGGTCTCAACCGAATAGTGCTTGACAACAGGAACCTGCGCGGCTTTGGGTGCCTCCGAGACCTTTGCGGCCACGGGCGACGCAACTCCCGACAGTTGCGCCAACAGCGCGGGTGGACCCTTGAACTCCTCACGGTCGACTCCGTTCCGCAGCACAAAATGTACCGTTCCTTGAGCGCTCGCAAGGACGATGCGCTCGGCATCCTCTGGCTTAACCAGCAGCGTCACCACCGTTGCGGTTGCAGGCTTACCTTCGGGATCAGGCTCGATCTTCTGTCCAGCTGCCAGAACCTCTGCGTCCTGCAAAACCGTAAAGGTGAATGGATCCTGATTCGAGGTTGGGTGCAGTGTTACCAGCACGTCGACGTGCGTACCGGGCAGCAGGAACCCGGCGACACCAATCACATCGTCGGAGTGCAACGATATGGCCCTCATGCCGTTGGGAATCTTTACCGTGATACCGCTGCCAGTTCCAGGAGAGGACAGCTGCCGTTCGATGATCGGCTCGCCCTCCGCCACGGGGAACAGAACAACGCGCCCGATCAACGGCTCGGCGGTGGTGAACGCGCCAGGCAGTGGATGGTCCGCTGGCCAATCGATCAATCGCAGATTCTCGGCGCGGATTACCTGATCGGCCTCCATATTTGCGGCTGCCGCAACGTACTGGCTCTTTGGAGGAGGAGGCGCGACGTGAGTCTTTGTGACCCCATGATTCATAAACAGCAGATAATAAACGCCGAATATTCCAAGAGTGATTGCGAAAGCGGCGGCTAGTCTAGTTTGTAGATTCATGCCGCCCCCTTATAGGTGATAAACAAGGTCAATATACACCCCGCTGCAATGGCTAAAGCATAGGGAAGTCGCAGCGTTCTGGCGTTAGTGACATTCAGGTCCGGATGGGGCTGCAATCCCTTGCTGGTATGGTGCGAGAGCAACTCTCCCACGTTCATCAGGGTCTGTTGCAGCCGTCCGCGGAACAGAGCAAGACCGATTGCCATTATGCCTCCGCTGATTGCCGTCAGCATCATAATGCTAGCCACTGGGTTAAGGTATGCGCCATTTGCCCCGCCAGCGATGCATCCGACTGCCGTCATTAACTTCACGTCTCCAGCTCCCATTCCGCCCGCAATATAAAAGATCAGAAAAATCACTCCGCAGGCGACTCCCGCTGTCAGGGCGTAGAACATTTGCATCCATCCACCGAGTGTCAGATGTAGCAGAAGGCCAAGCAGAAACGCAGGCAAGGTGATGACGTTGGGAATTCGACGGGTCTTTACGTCCCAGACTGCCCCAACTACGGCACAGGCCGTTGCGGTGGCAGGATACGTCAATTCCGAATAATTGATTGCCATTGATCGTCCCTGTCGAAAATCTGCGTACGGTGAGTTCTATGGGTTCCAGCTTCTTGGAGTAACGCCTAAGCTCTCCCCTAACCTTCAGACTACGTCGTACCTACCGCGTTGGCTATGTTATTAAAGGTACTTCCGAGGCCATTTGAGAGATTTCGCATAACGACAAGCGAACCAAGAGCGATAACGGCTGTAATCAGCACATATTCGACCAGATCCTGCCCCGAATCGTCCGCGATTATGGACTGTAGAAGCTGGCTCATATTCTTCATCGATTCCTTCATTTCCGCGTCTCGTCGTGACCACCAAAAATGCCGTACCGCCGATCAACGTGCCGTACTGCCCACCAAAATTCCGCTTGTCCACATCCGAGAGGCTCAAACAAGCCCAAATCCATCCGCGCAGGACAACTTAGTTCTAGTGTTCATCGTTCGCTATCTTCTATCCGCCGCCATCTTCCATGTGGAGGAGGCAGCCTATGAAAACGCCGACGTCTAGCGTTCCCATAGGCCGATTCCAGAGAGCTACAGGCTAGACAGTGCTGACTGCATTGCCAACATTGGCGAAGGTGTTGTTGACGGTGTTGCCCAGTGTCTTCAGGGCTGCGACCGCGCCGAGAGCGACCAGAGCCGCGATCAACGTGTATTCGATCAGGTCCTGACCGGAATCTTCCGACATCAGGTTCTGCATAAGCTGCTTCATATTCTTCATTTGTAGTAGTGCTCCTTCATTCGGTTTTCCACGGTACTCCGGCCAAGCGAGTCCCAAGGGATAAGGTGAGACTAGGTCTTGCATATAACATTAGAAATCCCCAAGAAGTGTCATCCTGTAACACTTTAGTTCGCATTTTTTTTTGTATCTTTTTGTTTCTAATGTGGTTATGATGTAAACGCGGTGATTGGCCCGCCGATCTTCCCGTTTCTGTACACCCGAAAGTCGGATCGGGGCCTCTGCCGCGGCAAAGTTCTTCGCCAAATTATTTCTTCCCCATAGATCCTTTGCTCGATGGGAATCTGTGGAGGCTAATTCTTAGTAGCGAACCGCCCCAGATCTCTGGATCGAAGCAGTATCTCAGGATCGAAGCCGGGGGTAGACAGGAAATTGACGATGAAGATCTTCCGAGACGAGAGCGGACAGACGTTAGTAGTAGCCGCAACCTTCATGGCTCTGCTGGGCTGCGGATTTATGGCGCTGGCAATCGACGTGGGCAATCTCTATCACTACAGAAGGATCGCGCAGGCCACGGCCAACGAGTCTGCTATGGTCGCGGCAACCGAGATGGGAAATGGAAATACCGGTCTGGCGCAGTCCGCAGCCAATGCGGCTGCCGCGCTGAACGGCGTCACGGCTGCGAACGCGGTTAACCTCACCATCAGCCCGATCACCGGAAACTATCAGGGACCCTATGTAATTGCATCGGTTTCCTTCCCCGTCCAGACCTTCGTATTGGGAAGGTTCTCTCACGGAAACGCTCAGGTGACGGTTTCCGCCTCGGCGATTGCCGGAGGTGGAACGGGCGGTGTACCGGGTGGCGGTGGTATTAATTTGGGCACAGCCGGTATCTGCTCGAATGGGGATATCAACATCAGTAACGGCGCACACATCAACGTTAACGGTCTTGGAATCTTCGATGCTGGTGCGGGATCCAACATTACAATCACTGGCGGCTCTACTGTGAGCGCGGGCACCGTTGCAGGGAATGGAAACATCAGTGTCAGCGGTGGTTCTACATTGAGCGATACACACACTGATGCGGCTGGTTCCGTTAGTGTCACCGGAGGCTCTTCAGCCGCCGGTACTGTAGGAGTGATCCCAGCTACCCTGACGTGCGACCCGGTTCTGCCGGCTGCGCCCCCAGTTTCAGGATGTGTCGCCGATCCAGGAGGCAGTTGGACTGCAAATCCATTGACATTTGGCCCAGCGACTCCTACAGGTGTAGCTTGCTACAACAATCTCACCATTGGCGCTAACGGAATGTCTGACTACCTGAATCCCGGTGTTTATGTCATCAATGGAGGAACGATGCACTTTGTCTCCGGGACGACGGGACATGGGTGTGCGAACTCTTCAGGTTGCTCCAATCTAGGCGGAAACGGCGTCTTCATCTATCTGACGAATGGGGCCAATCTGGTGATTGACAACGGAGCGAACGTCAATCTGGTTGCAGGAAACACCAAAGCGGCAGACGGGACCACGACACCGGACCTTGGAGCCTACAACGGGATTACGGTCTACGAGTCAACCAGCGATAGCAAGGCGCTGTCGTTTCAAGGAGGAAGCTCCACATACATGAACGGCTCGATCCTTGCTCCGGATGCGCCGGTAACTCTGGGAAATGGCAGTGGTTCAACGACCAACGGCGGAGTTACCGCCGGGACGTTCACCGTGAACGGAGGGGGAACCATTAATATCACCGCCGATGACGATGGAGCGTCGGGTTCTACCGCGGGAACCCCAGCTACCCCCGTGGTCTTCTCCGTCAGGCCAAAGATGGTGCAGTGAGGCAGCAAGTGAGTGAGGCCAGAATAAAGATGAAACGACTGGGTCCAGCATGTTTAGAGTGCTTATGGTCTCGACTGACTGCGCGAGTCGCAGGTCTGCACGACGAGAGCGGGAACGCTCTGATCGAGCTGGCCATGATCTTTACGTTTCTGGGCATTCCAATGCTGTGGGGCACGTCTCAGATGGGCGTACTTGTATATGATTCCATCGAGGTCTCCAACGCCGCCAACGCAGGGGCTGTATTTGGAGCGCAGACCACAAGTGAGGCTATTAATACTTCCGGCATAGCATCCGCCGCACAGGCCGATGCATCCGACTTTCCACGCACCAACATGGGTAATAGCGCGTTGACTGTGACGTCTAATATCTTTTACTACTGCGCCAACGCGATTGGTGGCGCGAATCCGCAATATACCACCACGGCCGCAGCCACAGCTGCGTGTGGTGCCGCAGGCTCGACTAATGAAACGGTAGAATTCGTTCAGGTAAATACCAGCGCCACGGTCACTCCGTTCCTTAAATTTCCCGGAATGCGAAGCTCCTACCCCATAGTGGGCCAATCCATTCTGGCGGTGCAGCAATAATGATTCCTATCCAAACAATTCGGCGCAAGTTGGATGCGACAGGCGAGAGCGGCCAGTCGATCATCGAGTCGGCCATCGCCTTTCCGATTCTGTTTACGCTGCTCTTTGCCTTCATGGAAGTCTGTTTCGCCTTTTACACCAAGGACATGATCTCGGAGTCCGCGCGGGAGGGCACAGAATATGCCGCATTCCACAGTTCTACCTGTGCAACATTTACCGCAGGCGTACCGAATGCAAGCGGTACCTGCGCGGCAACGGTTGCGAATGTTCAGTCATATATACAGGGTTTGGGCTGGCCAAATATCGCAGGCGGCACTATGGCAACTCCGACGGTATCCTATCTAACTTCTGCCGGTGCAGCAGGAGGCACAAATACCCCTGGCTCTGAAGTTCAAATCACGGTAGCCTACACCATGCCTATTCTCCTGCCGCTTGTGCCCCAGACCGCGTGGACTATGTCCAGCACCTCGACGATGACGATTATGAGGTAGCTGCGATATGATGAACCCGCTCCCGCTACTCAACTCATGACTGTAAATTCCGCCTTATGCCTCTGGGAAGACGCCACATCTCCGCCGAGCCGCAGCGCGTGGAGGCGTTCGACCGTCTTCATTCTGCTGCTGGCGTTGGCAGGCCGTATTCTGGTTCTGGCGATGGTCATTACTGGCCATCCGCACGGCTGGTTCTACAACCGTCCATACGAGATGGGTCAACTGGCCGATATGTTGGTGCATGGGCGGGGGCTTAGCTCGCCATTTGGCGGCTCTACCGGACCGACAGCCTTCGTCGCTCCGGGTTACCCGTTGCTGGTCGCGCTGGTCTTCCGCGTCTTCGGCTGCTACTCGTTTGCCTCGGTCCTTGCAATCGTTCTCTCCAACATCCTGCTCAACCTGCTTACGCTGTGGATGATGATGTGGCTTGCGCGCAGGGTGCTGGACGACCGTACCGCCGTATTCGCAGGAGCCTTCTGGGCTATTTCGCCAGTGTTGCTATGGATTCCGACCATCTTCTGGGAGACAAGCCTATCAGCCTGCTCGCTGTTGGCGATGATTCTGCTTGCGCTACACTGCCGTCGCGCTCCGTCTCTGGCCCTGTGGTGCGGGATGGGAACTTTGTCTGCGCTGATAGCGCTGGTCAACCCCGCACTGCTTCCGTCGCTGATTGCGATCCTCGGTTGGACGGCTTGGCAGACGAGTCGCAATTCCCTGCTCTGGCCTTTGGCTGGCCTGCTTGTGCTGCTTCTGGTCTACTCGCCGTGGCCGCTGCGCAACGCTCGACAGCTTCACGCCTTCATCCCTATGCGCTCGACCGTCGGCGAAGAGCTGTGGATGGGAAATCGTCCCGGCGCAACCGGCTATGTGGACGATTCCAGCTTTCCCAAAAACAACCCGCCAGAGCTGTCCCGCTACATCGCCGTCGGAGAGGTGGCTTTTACGCGCGGCAAATCGGATCAGGCTTGGCAGTACGTCCGCCAGCATCCCGGCCTCACGCTCGGCCTCACGCTGCGCCGCTTCTATCGCTTCTGGGCAGGAACGGGTACTCTCAACTCATCGCGCCTATACCAACTGCACGCAAGCCTGACCTCACTCTTCGGATTCATTGGACTCTGGCTGCTCTATCGCAAGCGCAGGCGCGACTTTGCCGCTCTGATGGCGTTGCCCCTGCTGCTATTTCCCTGCCCCTACTACATCACCCACGCGGAGTTTCGTTACCGCTACAACATCGATCCAGTGATGACGATTCTGGCGGCCTACGCAGTCACGCAGCTGCTTGCCGCGTGGTCTCGACGACAGCGGAGAACGATTACTGCCGACCAGAGCTGATGGGCACCGTAGCTGGCTCTGGACTGACAAGGCTATCCGGCGTAGCCAGTTTTTTAAGCAACAGCTCGGGCAGGCTCGCCTTAAGCACAACGCGATCATGGGCCTGCTCAATCTGGATTGAGGAGGCAAACTGGTGGAATGCCTCCGCATCGGGCGTCTCCGCCTGCGCCTCGATCTTGGGCTGAATGGCCTGAAAGATCCGTAGCAGGGCGTCGAGTGCGGCGGTCGAGCGGGCAGCGTCGGCCTCGGTCGGAGCGATCTGCTCGACGCGTAGATGCAACGCGCCGAATCCGTAACCCAGACTGGCGACCAAGGTCGTGTCCTCCGGCAGCGGCAGACGGATGCCGAAGACTGTGATGCGCCCGCGCTCGGAAAAGGGCAGTCCGACGTGCCCGATGGCCCACGCGCCCGACAGCATCGGCACGTCACGATAGCGCTCGGCCAACAACGACGAACCTGCAAAGGGGGAGGCCGATGCGCGATAGCGATCCAGCATGGCGTGAATCTGCTCTGGTGTAGGCATGTTGGAGGCAGCAATGGTGTCGTAGCCAAGCTGCGCGATGCGCAGTCGGCGCCCCTCGACCGGAATGGTATAGACGGTGTGGCCGACGTACTGCTCCTGCGAGGTAGCGATGCTGGCCAAATAGCGCGCCAGACGCGTTCCGTCGAAACGCCCCTCAAAAACCTCCGAGTAGGCGACCGAGCCGTTGGGGCCGTTGGGGTCGTCCATTCGATGCAGAGCGAAGGCCGCAGCGTCCAGATCGCGCTCCGGCAAAATGCCTGTGGCGTCGATAAACCGCTGATAGTCCGCGTTGCGCACGACTGCCGCGCGCTCGATGTGGGTCGCCGAGCGCAGAGGACGAAGGTTAATGTAGACAATGGCGTCGGACTCCGGCAGCAGACGAGCAGCCTCGGGCGGAGCGTGCTTGCGCAACCAGATAGCAGCAATCAGCGCCACAATCAACGCCAACACCAGAAGCAACGAGTACCAAGTCCGTTTTCGCATCTCGACTTCTTTTATACGCTAGAGTGTGAATCAAATGATTAAGCTGTGTGGAGATCAGGTTTGGGGCAATACTACGACGCTATTTCAATCTCTTCCGAATCCGATTTCCTGCCGTTAGCGGCGCAGGCTATTCGTAGTAGTGATTCCTTCGTGGCCCTCGAAGACAGACGGCCGCTCTGAGGAATCGTGCTTTGCTCAACTGACTAATTTGGCATTAGCTATTCTAAGAACCAGCGATCATCATGCCATCGATGCGCAGCGTGGGCGCGGCGCTGGCCGAGCGGAAGACAAGGTCGTTGCCGATGGACGTGATGTTCTTATACATCTCCTTCAAGTTCCCCGCGATGGTGATCTCCTCAACCGGATAGGCCAACTCGCCATTCTCGATCCACAGTCCAGCCGCGCCCTGCGAGTAATCGCCGGTAACCAGGTTCACGCCGAAGCCCATCGTCTCGGTGACGTACAACCCGTCCTTCACCTCCCCGATAATCTCCTCCGGCGCGAGCGTCCCCGGCTGAAGAAAGAAATTGCCCGCACCGATGCTGGGGTTCGACGCCAGCGAGCGCGAGGCATTGCCGGTCGACGCTACGCCCAACTTGCGCGCAGTATAGACGTTGTTTACATAGTTCTTCAGTATACCGTTCTCAATTAATACCGTGCGGCGCGTAGGCAACCCTTCGCTGTCGAAGGGAGAAGTCCCGAAGCCACCCGCTTTGAGCCCGCCCTCATGATCGAATACAAGAGTGCCGTCATCAATAACCGTGACGTTCTCGCCTGCGACACGTTCGCCCAGCATGTCCGCAAGGAACGTCGCATGGCGATAGACCGCATCGCCATTGGCCGCCTCAAAGATGTTGCCGATGATGGATCGCGCGATCTCCGGCGAAAAGACCACTGGTGCCTGCTGCGTCTTGACTTGTCTTGCGCCCAATCGGCGTAAAGCACGCCGCGCGGCCTCTTCGCCAATAGCCTTGGCGTCTTCCAGCAAGCGTGTGGTGCGCGCCGCCGAGTACCAGTAGTTGCGCTGCATCTTGCCGTCCACGTCGTGCGCGATCGGCTGCGCAGAAAATCCGCAGTAGCTGCGCCGATACTCGCCCGTGAAGCCGCGCGAGTTGGTCAGAATCTTGTGAGAGGTCGCCGTATCAAAGTCCCCGCCGCCGGAGTTCTTAATCCTCGGGTCATAGGCCATCGACGCTGCCTCGACCGCACGCGCCAGTTCGATCCGTTCAGCCGGCGGCTGCTCATTCACATCATCGAAGTAGAGATGCTGCGCGGCCACGTCGTGTTGGCCAAACTCACCCTCTTCCGGCAATCCGGCGAATGAATCTTCGCTGGTGATGCGCGCTAGCGAAACGGCACCATCCACCAACCGCTCCAGACTTTCACCTGAAAAGTCCGAGGACGACGTACTAGCCGAGCGATGCCCCATGAAGACGCGCAGACCAACCGCTCGCGAGCTGGACTCCTTCAGCGTCTCGACCTCACCCAGCCGCACCAGCACACTGAAGTCGTCGCTCTCGTGAACGACGACTTCGACGTCTGTTGCCCCAGCCTTCAATGCGCGAGCAAGTACATCGTTGGCAATCTGCTTCAAATCAGTTGCTATCTTATCTTCAGTTGGCATGACTTACAGCTTATAACCTCATTGACCTTTGCTGAAACACTAGCGCACCGGATGCTCCGACATTCGCGGCTGGCGACCATCGGTGGCCTTGCGGAAGTAGAGTCCCGCGGGGCAAAACTCCGAGTCGGTCTTTAGTTTGTGTGCGATGTGCGGCGGCGGCGCGTCGGCGACGTGATGACGATGCAACTTGACCGCGCCAGTGCAGTCCGAGCAGCGAAACTCGGTATCATCGTCTGCCAATGCCTCCGAGAC
>CAZPZL010000003.1:25362-27039 GCA_964590925.1 uncultured Granulicella sp. | reverse complement strand
TGATGGCAGTAGTGGTTTTTCCCACTCCGCCCTTTTGGTTGACCACGGCAATTACCTTGGAGGCAGGCGTTTCGATGAGGGCGGAGGTCGAATTCAGGTCTTCAGATTGAGTAGACACGGTGTAGAGGAAGAGTAGTGGCTGAATGTCCCTGTGGCAATACCTTGAGCCTGTGCAGATTTTTGCGTTCCTGTGGACAAGCCTGTGTACATCGATAAATCGTGGCTATTACTGCGGGGATTGCGCGTTGCCAATGTGGAAAACTATTTTTCACGCAGACAGCAAAACTGCGATTGTTCCACGTGGAACATTTTCCAGCTTCGTGCGGTATAAAGCTTTCACAGATTAGCGACGACGCGCGGCCAATAGAACCCCAGCACTTGACTCCGGCAAAAGGAGCGGATCGTCAAAGCAAAAGTCTTTTGCCAGAATCTCGTGCAGAGATTGGCGGGCTGAAGCCAGAATCAATACTCGCTGGCTGGCTCGTACACCCGCTTCGCGAACCGCCGCTTCCATGTCATCGACTGCACGCAGAGCAACCACGTCAAACCTTCGCTCCTCTGGCATCGACTCCACGCGTCCGGCCCAGACTTCGGTCTGAAGTCTCAATTCACGGACCACCTCGCGCAGAAACGCAGCCTTCTTACCTTGCGACTCAGCCAGAGTCACGTGTACATCAGGCCTCATCAACTGGACCGGAATCCCCGGGAAACCAGCGCCAGAGCCAAGATCCAGCAGCGAATGGCAAGCTCCGATGTGCCAACCCAAGAACAGGCTCTCGGCAAAGTGTCGGCGCACAATCTCCTCCGGCTTGCGGATCGCGGTCAGATTGATCCGTTCATTCCACTTCAAAATAAGTTCAAGATAAATAGCGAGTTGCGAGTAGATGCGAGGCCAGTCAACCGTCTCGGCTGACGAGCCAACAGACACATTGATGTAGAGCTGAAGCAGCTCAGAGATTGAATCGGGAGTCATCGCTTTGGGAGTCAAAGTGGACCTCTCGACATCTTTGGCGCAGGCCGACATGGCGCAAGGAGTATCAGTTCACTTTTCCTCTAGTGGCAAATTGTTCCACGTGGAACAATTTGCTGGATCGGAAGGAGGACGAGGAGCCCACGCTTTGGCTTCGGCGATAAATCGCGCGAAGATTGCACGGGAGGAGGCGCTGAGGTCGAAACTGCGCTCCGGGTGCCATTGGACGCCAAGCACAAATCGCCCGCCTACTCCGTCTGGCGCGTTTTCAATCGCTTCGATGACACCGTCCTCGGGACTAGTTGCCGTGACTCGCAGACCATCGCCTGCAGTCGCAATGGCCTGATGGTGGCTGGAATTTACGGGTAGCAGAAGCGTCTCGCCATGAGCAGTAAGCTCTTCAGTTTCAACTAGTTGTCCAAGAAGAGAATCTGCGGGAACAGCAACGGTATGAGCCACGGGAACCTTGCGCCCCGCCTTGTGTTTTGCCGCCGTCCCGGTCAGATGTTGCACCAACGTTCCACCTCGCCAGACGTTCAGCGTCTGGGTTCCAAAGCAGATGGTCAGAATGGGTTTACCCATGTTGTGCGCGTCCTGCAAGAGCAGTTCGTCGACGTTCTCTCTGGCAGCATCTACCGGGGCACACTCGGCCACTGGCTGCTGTCCGTACTTTTGCGGATTGACGTCCGCACCACTTCCCGGCAGTA
>CAZPZL010000003.1:22884-25352 GCA_964590925.1 uncultured Granulicella sp. | reverse complement strand
ATCGGCGAGCAGGCGAGCAGTTGTAGCAGGTGCGTCGCCCAAAGGAACGGCGACGGCCTCGCCTCCGCTACGTTCGACGGCGGTTGCGTACTGCTTCCATCCCTGTTCGTTGTACTCGGCGTCGGTGCTGGTTGGAATGGGAATTGCGATGCGGGGTCTGTTCATGTCGTCTAGGCTCCGAGGGTCGCGTTGGTGGAATCGATCTCGGGCGATGCAGCGAGATCGGAGTATTGATAATACATCTTGCCAATCTCGGCGTAGAGGCGCTCGGTCAAGGCGTCTGCATCCTTGGTAGTTAGTCCCTCGGTTGGGATGGGGTCACCAACAATAATCATCAGAGGTCGCGGGCGAAGGCAGTAGACGTGAATCGGCAACAGCTCATAGGTCCCGATCAGCGCCAGCGGAACCAGTGGAACTCTGGCACGCAGGGCCATAAAGGCGCAGCCCGAGTGAACGCTTCGCATGTGGCCGTCAGGGCTGCGCGCGCCTTCGGGAAAGACCAGCAGAGGCATTCCCGATTTCAAGACCGAGACTCCGCTCAGCAGTCCCGCAATGGCCGACCTCGAACTACCAGAGTCAATCGGTACCTGACCGGAACGGTTCAGGTACCAGCCAACGAATGGAACCTTCCAAAGTCCCTGTTTGGCCAGAATGCGAAACTGGAAGGGCAGTTTGGCAAAGAGTGCGGGCGTGTCCATGTAGCTGAGGTGATTGGAGGCGTAGACGGCTGCTGGGTAGTTCTTCAGCTTCTCCTCGCCGACAAGGCGGACCGGCGAGAGAGCGCAGCGCAGCATGGCGGCGGCCCATGCCCGCGCCACCAGATGTTGCTGTTTTCCCGAACGATCCCACAGAGCGCAGACCAGCGATACGCTGCCAAAGAAGACCGTCACCAAGGCCATCATCGGAATCAGTACGAAGCGGGTGAGGTAGCGCATGTGTGTGGGAATGTGATGCACGGGCGGCGGAGCAACCTCTGGACGGCTCAGGCTTTGGTTCATAGCTGGAGAACCGCCTCTCGCACGGCGCCGACCAGATAGATGGAGCCAGTGGCGACGATCAATCCATTGGCTGGAGTCAGAGAGAGAGCGAGAGCCAACGCCTGCGTCGTGCTGTTGGCGGCCTGCGCTGGAATCGCAAGAGAGCGAGCGGCGGCTAGCAGATCTTCAATGCTGGACGCGCGAGCATTTTCGATGGGTGCAAAGAGGATGTGGTCCAGCGACCGCTGGCGGGCGGAATCGAAGAGAGGAAACAGAATCCGCGCCATCTCGGACAAATCCTTATCGCGCAGACAACTGAAGAGCAGTGTGCGCGGCTGATCTACTGGTAGATCAAGGATGGCGGCGCGCAGCGTCGAGGCACCCGCCGGATTGTGAGCCACATCGAGCAGCAAATTAGGGGGAAGAAATTCCAGCCGCGCGGGCCAGGATGTATTGGCGATTCCTGCTTCAATCGCGGCATTCGTGATGTTATAGCCGTTCAGGGATAGCTCTGTCGCCGTTGCAATCGCCAACGCTAGGTTTCTGCGCTGATGCACTCCAGACAGTGGCGAGCAGACCTGTAGGCGTTCACCAGTGAACGAAATATCGTAGTGATTGGGGCGCAGAAGGGTCGAAATTGGCTCTGAGCCATCGACTTTGGACGAGGGTTCGGGTAGGAACGGGGATGCGTCGACGGCCCGGACGTTGAGAGTGGAAGCAATCTGAGCAATGGCAAGGTCGGCTTCGGGGATCTGAGGCAGCTTGACTAAGGGAGCGGCGGAGCGCAGGATTCCGGCCTTTTCGCGGGCGATCTGGTCGATTGTGTTACCCAAAAACTCTTGGTGGTCAAGATCTATATCTGTGATAACAGAGATGATAGGCTCTACAATATTGGTTGCATCCAGACGGCCACCCAAGCCCACTTCGAGGATTGCTATCTGGACGTTGCGCTGGGCAAAGTAGAGAAACGTCAGCGCAGTGAGTGACTCGAAGAAGCTGGGGGCGTGGGGCAAGTCGCCGGACTTGACAAGCCGTTGTGCAGTCTCATCGACGTGAAAGTAGAGTCGGGCAAAGTCTTCTTCGTCAATCTCTTGCAGGGAATTGTTGGGCGAACTGGCAGACGGTTCGGCGACGCGGATGCGTTCTGTTACGCGGGCCAGATGAGGCGAGGTGTAGAGGCCAACGCGCAGACCGGCGGCGGAACAGATGCTGGCCAGCGTGGCGGCGGTGCTACCCTTGCCGTTGGTTCCCGCGATGAGAACAGAGGGAAAGCGAGTCTGCGGATCGCCCAGCACACGCGCCAAAGTCCGCATGTGGACGAGGTCGAACTTGCGCCGCGGCGTGGACGGGCCAAGCTCCAGACCAAGGCCATGCAGATGATCTACTGCCGCGACGTAGGACATAGGGCTATTCTAGCCTGATTGCCAAGAGGGGAGAGCGCGGTGGAACTAGAGAAAAGCAGATTCCCTTCGGGAATGACAAGCAAAAACA
>CAZPZL010000003.1:0-22784 GCA_964590925.1 uncultured Granulicella sp. | reverse complement strand
GACAACAGCAAAAACAGACAACAGCAAAAACAGACAACAGCAAAAACAGACAACAGCAAAAACAGACAACAACAAAAACAAGAACAGAAGCAACAGCAACGTTAAAGGCTGTTATTTTTCAATGCTGCTGCTTATTTTCCGATGCAAAAGCGGGAAAAGATGAGCTGAAGGATGTCATCGGTGGTGGTAGCGCCGGTGAGAGTGTCGAGCGCGTGGAGCGATTCGTAGAGATCAAGCAGGACCATCTCGTGGGGAATGCCGGAGGCGATGGCGGCGTGTGCCGCGTCCAGTCCGGCGAGGGATTGTTCGACGGCTTGATGCTGGCGCAGGTTGGTCAGCATTGCCGATTCTCGGACTGCGGAGCCTGCAACAGCGGCCACAATCGCTGCGCGCAGATTGGCGATTCCTTCGCCGGTGAGCGCTGAGGTTCGCAGCGACTCGTACGTCGCATTCGAAGGACAAGAAGCAGGCTCCTCTGCTTCACTACGGAATGACAAAGAATCTGGGCTACACGAATTTGGGAACTGCACCAGATCGCACTTGTTGTAGGCGAGAAGGACCGCGTTGCTATTGTCCAGAATGGCGCGATCTTCGGGCGAGATTCCCGCTGTGGCATCGACAACCAACAGCACAACGTCGGCCTCTGCGATTGCCTCTCGCGAGCGAATGATTCCCATACGCTCGGCCTCATCGGTAGCATCGCGCAGGCCAGCGGTGTCAATCATCTCGACGGGGATGCCGTCGATTGCGATGCGCTCGGAGACGGTGTCTCGGGTGGTACCCGGGGTGGCTGCAACGATGGCGCGATCACGGTCTACGAGTCGGTTGAACAGGCTGGACTTGCCCACGTTAGGACGGCCAACAATGGCGAGGCGAAAGCCATCGCGAACGACTCGTCCGTAGGCGAAGCTGCGTTCGAGCGTATCGAGCGGGGCGCGAATGGCCGCAACCTGCGCGGTGATTCGATGGGAAGGCAGCACGTCGATGTCGTCTTCGGCGAAGTCGATGCCGGCCTCTATAGCGGCGATCAGCTCGACCATAGCGAACTTGATTGGAGCGACGGTCTTTGCCAGCGCTCCGCCCAACTGGCGCGCAGCCACTCGCGCCTGCTCCAACGTTGAAGAGTTGATCAGATCATTAACCGCCTCGGCCTGCGTCAGGTCGATCTTGCCAGCGACAAATGCGCGCTGAGTAAACTCTCCCGGCTCGGCCAGTCGCGCCCCATGCGCGCAGCACTGACGCACAAGGTAGTCGAGCAGCACGGGCGAGCCATGCGCCGCGATCTCGACGACATCTTCGCCAGTGTAGCTGTGTGGCGAGGCAAAGTAAGTCACCACCGCCTCATCCAGCACAGAGCCTGTTGCCACATCAACGACTTCGCCGAATCGCGCGCGCCCCGCTGTAAGCTCATGCCGCAACCGCACGAGCGTCGCAACAATCTCCCGCGCCCGCGCTCCCGACAGACGCACCACGCCGATCCCACCGCGCCCCGCTGCGGTCGAGATCGCCACAATCGTCTCCTGCTCCATCTGCGCCATAGCTACAGACTAACGATTCGTCTAGCTCTTTGCAGGCGGTGGTGGTGCGGCAGGATTTACCACCGGCAGGCCGACGCCGCCCGCGCCGCTGCCCGCGTTCATGCTCCCCTTCAGTCCGGCCAGAATCTGGGTCATAAAGTCGTTGGCCGCGCCGGGGCTGTTGGGCAGAAAAATGGTATTGTTGCCGCTCTTGGTGCCGATGTCCTTCAGCGTGTCGAAGTACTGCGTCAGCAGCACCAGAGCCATTACATCCTCAGGCGTTGCGCCGGGTACCGAGTCGCGGAAGTTCTCGATTGACGAGCGCAACCCGTCGATAATGGCCTGCCGTTCCGCAGCGATACCCTTGCCTTGCAGCGCCTTCGATTCAGCCTCAGCCTCGGCCTGCTTGACCTTCAGAATCTTGTCGGCCTCGCCGCGCGCCTGCGCCGCAACCTGCGCGCGCTGGGCTGCGTTGATGTCGTTCATGGCGTCCTTCACCTTGGAGTCGGGAACGATGTCCGTCACCAGCGCGGTCAGAATGTTGAAGCCGAAGCCGCTCATGATCGCATCCAGCTCCGTCTTTACGTTCACCGAGATTCCCGACTGTTGCTCGAAGGTCTCATCCAGCGACAGCTTCGGCACATGTCCCAGAATCGAGTTGAAGACGAAGCTCTCGATCTGCTTCTGCGGCGAGCTCAGCTTGTAGAACGCGTCATAGATCTTGTCCGGCAGAATCTGGTACTGCACGCTGACCGGAATCTGCACGAAGACGTTGTCCTTGGTCTTGGTCTCGACTTGAAACTGCGCCTGCTGGACCTGTAGATCGACGTAGTAGACGCGTTCGCCGAAGGGAAGCAGCGCGTGCAGCCCCGGCTGCTCGATGCGGTTGAACTTGCCGAATCGCTCGACCACGCCCGCAGACGCGGTGCGCACGGTATACAACGTCTTCGCCACCAGCACCAATACCACCAGCGCCAGTACTCCAAACACAACCAATACAACCGTCGAATCCATCGTTCCCATCTCCCCGACAATCAAAATCCCAGCGCGCCCAGCATACACTACACGCTGCACAAATCCTGTGAGGGGCGAGGATTCAAGCAAAATAAAAGTCGCAACCAAGCCGCATTAGCCAAGTACCCGCGCTGCCTCCTTGGCAAAGTACGTCACAATAAAATCCGCCCCTGCCCGCCGAATCGAGACGAGCGACTCCATCATGGCGCGCTCCGGTTCCAGCCATCCGCGCGCGAAGGCGGCTTGCAGCATGGCGTACTCGCCCGAGACTTGGTATGCGCCAAGAGGTAGATCGTACCGCTCGCGCGCCTCGCGGATTACATCGAGATACGGCATCGCGGGCTTCATCAGAATCATGTCCGCGCCCTCGGCAATGTCCAGCTCGATCTCTCGCATGGCCTCGCGGCGATTTGCGCTGTCCATCTGATAGCTTCTCCGATCGCCAAACTGCGGAGCAGAATCCGCCGCCTCGCGGAAGGGCCCGTAGAACACTGAGGCGAACTTCGAGGCGTAGCTCAGAATCGGCGTTGACTCTAGCAACACCGCGTCCAGAGCCGTGCGCAGCGCCTCGACGCGCCCGTCCATCATGTCGCTGGGCGCGACCACGTCCGCGCCTGCCTGCGCCAGCGACACCGCAGTCTTCGCCAGCAGCGCCAGGCTGGAGTCGTTCTCAATCTCGTACTCCTCGCCGCTGCGTGTCACAACGCCGCAGTGCCCATGAGACATGTACTCGCACAGACACACATCCGCAATCATCACCAGCGAGTCGAGGGCGCGATTCTGTTTGAAGGCGCGCAGGCCCTGCTGGACGATGCCGTCAGTCGCCCAGGCTCCACTTCCCTGCTCGTCCTTCTCCGCGGGCAAGCCAAACAGCAACAGCCCGCCGAGGCCAAGAGCGGCGCAGGCTTCGGCCTCTTTGACCGCCTCGTCGATCGAGAGGTTGAAGACGCCGGGCATCGACGAGATCTCGCGGCGCACGCCCTCGCCGGGACAGAGGAAGACGGGGGCGATCAGCGCTCCGGGATGCAGGTGGGTCTCGCGCACAAGGGAGCGGAGGGCGGCGGTGCGGCGCAGGCGACGCGGGCGGTTGACGGGAAAGCTCATGGGGATAGTCTACTTCGCACAGTGCATAAAGCGCGACGCTCGAACTACGAGTGGTCGGCGAGGGCGGCGTACTCCATTGCGGAGGTGGCGGGCAACAGCGTCCAGAGGGTGTAGACGCCGAGCGCTGTGCCCATCGGGATGCTGAGCAGCGAGAGGAAGCCGGCGATAAGGGCGAGGACTCTGCCCCAGGGCCGACGGGTGAGAAGAGCGATGCCCACAATCAGAGAGAACGTGACGCTGATCGCGCTGATCACCAGGATCACTCCCCCCAGAAAGGGAAGAAAGAGAGGCATGGCAGGCTGGTGCACCCTGCCGTTGAAGCTGTAGATAAGATCGTGGGTTGGGCCGAGACCGAAGAGGAGCCCTGGCGAGAGGATGCCGCGAAGAAAGAGAACGGTAAAGACCGCCGAGATGAGGCGGTAGCCGCTGAAGACGCACCAGAGAACGCCCAGCGTCTGGAGACGGCTGCGTACACGGGATTCAACCGGCGGAGGTGGAGGCGGGGTCGATATCGTCTGGAGGGGCGCGCCGCACTTGGAACAAAAGGCTCCCTCTACGGAAGAGCCGCAGGATGGACAGTACATAGCTCGCCTCCCTCTACACAAAAACTATACCCTGCAATACGCAACTTTGGCGCAAGGAGTTCCGTGCCGCAGAGTGTTGGTATAGCGCTGGCGTTGGCGCTGTTATAACAACAAAGGCAAAGGCTCAGGGTAAACGTTTTACATCCCGGAGTTGGATGGGATGAAAGAGAACAAGCAAAGGAAAAAACAGATTCCCTTTGGGAATGACAAGCCAAGAAGGGTAGAGTAATAACCAAGAAGGGTGAAGCGCTGACAAAGAGAGGCAGGAGAGGCTTGCGGGCAGATAACATAGCAAGGTGAGTCTTCTACCGGAAGTTCCGTCGCCCTTAGTGGAGAGCAGCTCGATAGCGCTGGAGTGGCCGCGTCTGCGCGAGAACATCGCCGGCCGGGCGCAGTCGCCGCTGGGCCGTGCCTGGGTTCTGGCGCTCGAGCCGTCGGCCGATGCGGCGTGGATCAAGGCCCAGCAGCAGAGGACGGCGGAGATCCGCGATCTGCTGGCCAGTGGCGGCAGCTTCGACTGCAACGGACTCTTCGATCCGACCGAGAGGCTCGACCAGGCGCGGCTGGAGGGCGCGGCGCTCGAAGGGCTGGAGATCAACGCCCTGTTGGAGCTGATCGAGCGGTTGGCGGCCTGGCGGGCTCTGCTTCTCTCGCCTGCGGGCAGGAGCCGCGTCTGGCCAGGGATTGCGGGACTCTCGGCGGAGCTGCTGGGCCACGACTTCGCCAACCTGCTGCATCTGCTGCGCGGCAAGATCGAGCCGGATGGGTCGCTCGCCGACGAGGCCAGCGGCGAGCTGCGCCGGATTCGCCGGGCGATGGAGCGGCAGCATCGCGCGATCGAGGAGAGTCTGCGCCGGTCTCTGCGCTCGCTTGCCAGTGAAGGCTCAACGCAGGAGGAGCTGATTACGGTGCGCGGCGAGCGCTTTGTGATTCCGGTGAAGGCGGAGTTTCGCCGGCGCGTTCCGGGGGTGATTCACGGGGCCTCGTCGACGGGTCAGACGGTCTTCGTCGAGCCGCTGGAGACGATTGAGCAGAACAACGAGCTGGTGCGGCTGTTGGACGAAGAGCAGCGTGAAATTCATCGCATTCTGGTCGCAATGACGCGGGCCATAGGGGAGCAGGCTGATGCGATTCTGACTGGTACGGCGATTCTGGCCGAGGTGGAGAGCCACTTTGCGAGAGCGAGATTCGCGGAGGAGTTGCAGTGCGTGAGGCCGGAGGTTGGAGATCCCACCCATCGCGATAAAACTGCGATGGATGGGGCACCCGCGGGGATTCTTCCCCTTCGCTACGCGCAGGGACAGAATGACAGTGCATTGAGGCTTATCAATGCGCGGCACCCTCTGCTGGAGATTCGTTTGCGGCGGTCTGGAGGGGCGACGGTGCCGCTGTCGTTAGCGCTGGAGACAGAGGCGCGGCAGTTGATTATCAGCGGGCCGAATACGGGCGGCAAGACGGTGGCGCTCAAGACGACAGGGCTGATCGCGCTGATGGCGCAGGCCGGTCTCCCGGTGCCGGCGGAGGCGGCGACCTTGCCGCTGTTCGGGGCGCTATACGCGGACATCGGCGACGCGCAGTCGATTGAGTCGGCGCTGTCGAGCTTCTCGGCACACATACTGAATGTGAATCGCATTGCGCGGATGGCGGACGAGGATTCACTGGTGCTGCTGGATGAACTTGGTTCGGCGACGGACCCGGAGGAGGGTGCGGCGCTTGCCGTTGCCATTGCGGCGCACTTTCTGGCAACGCGCGCCTGGAGCTGCATTACGACGCACCTGACGTCACTGAAGGTTTACGCAGCCAATCATGCGGGAGTTTTGAATGCCGCGGTCGGCTTCGATCCGGCGACGCTGTCGCCAACTTATCAACTTCGTCTGGGGGTTCCCGGCGCGTCGGCTGGGTTGAACATTGCCAAGCGCTTGGGGCTGTCGGAAGAAATTATTGCGGTGGCGCGAGCGCAGTTGACGACGCAGACCGCCGACATCGGCACGTTGCTGGACCAGTTGCACGCGCAGTTGACGGCTGCGGCCAATGAGCGCGCGGCAATGCAGATTCGCGAGGGCGAGATCAAGCGCGAGCGCACGCGCTTGGAGACCGAGGGGCGAGCCGAACAGAAGGCCCGTACGCGAGAGCTGGAGGCAAAGCTCAACTCCCTGCTGGAGGACTTTGCCTACCAACTGCGCGAGACCGTCAAGGCTATCGACGACAAGACGGTGGCACAGAAGATCTCGCGCGACTCATCGGCGAGGATTGCGAGGCTGAGGCGAGAGTTTTCTGAGCAGTTCAACTCGACGGTGGTTGCGCACACGACTGGCGCGGATAAGAACGATCCGGCCGCGCAGCCACACTTGACCGGACGCGGGATTGCGGAGATCAAGGGTGGGGACCTGGTGAAGCTGAAGAGTCTGGGGCGTCAGGCACGGGTGGAACGGGTAATCGACTCCGGTGCAGCGGGCAAGAGCTTTGAGGTCACGGTCGGCACGATGAAGATGCGCGTGGCGCAGAACGATATTGCCGAGGTCGAGAGTGTGCGGGTGGTGACGCCGCTGGAGGCCGCGCGACGACGAGGCGGCATCACCGTGCAGACCACAAGCGACAACGACAACGTGCCGCTGGAGATCAACGTGATTGGGCGATCGGCCGAAGAGGCGCACGACGAGGTATCGCGCTATCTGGACCGCGCTTTTCTGGCTGGGCTGCCACATATCCGCATCGTGCATGGAACGGGGATGGGTATACTGCGACGAACGCTGAGGGAGTTTCTGAAGAATCATCCGCAGGTTATCAACGTGAGCGAGCCGCCGTACAACCAAGGCGGACAGGGCGCAACCGAGGTCGAACTGAGACAGTGAGAGGGCTTCGGAGGGAGAGCAACATTCTTTGTGGCGAGGGGTTTGTAATTGTAGATGCGGGTAGATCTATAGGTCGGGCCTTCAGCCCTCGGTCTTTGTACGGAACGTAAACCTAGGCCTACGGCCTAGGCTGGTATAGGACGGGCCGTTGGCCCTTGACAGGCAAGAGCAACGGCAAAAGCAAGAGCAACGGCAAAAGCAAAAGCAACGGCAAGAGCAAGAGCAACGGCAAAAGCAAGAGCAACGGCAAAAGAAGAAGCAGATTCCCTTCGGGAATGACAAACAGGATGTGGTGGAATGCATGGCTGGAATGCATGGCTGGAATGCACGGCTGGGATGTAGCTTGAATCAAGCAGGTGCGTGATGAAGCGGTTTTTGATCGCGGCAACGGCGATGGGCTTTCTGTTTGTGGGGATGAGTGCGGCTCAGACGCAGAAGGCTACGGCTACGAAGGTCGATGCAAGCAAGGCTGATGCGGTGTTTGAATCGACGAGCCCGCTGGTGGCGCAGAACAAGATCGACGAGTTGGAATTTGCGCACTGGCGGCAGATGGGGGTTTTGCCAGCGCGGCTCTCGTCGGATGCGGTCTTTGTGCGGCGAGCTTATCTGGACGTGATTGGCACGCTGCCAACGGCGGCGGAGGCGCAGAGGTTTCTCGCTGATCCAGACCCGAAGAAGCGCAGTCGGCTGATCGACGAGCTGCTGGAGCGCGACGAGTTTGCCGACTACTGGGCGATGCGATGGAGCGACGCGCTGCGCATCAAGGCAGAGTTTCCGATTGAGTTGTGGCCGAACGCGGCGCAGGGGTATCACCACTGGGTGCGCGAGTCGCTGCACGAGGACAAGCCATACGATCAGTTCGCGCGCGAGTTGTTGACGGCGAGTGGAAGCAACTTTCTGGAGCCAACGGCGAACTTCTATCGCGCAATGCAGGACAAGAGTCCGCGAACGATAGCGCGCAATGTGGCACTGACCTTTATGGGCACGCGAGCGGAGAACTGGCCGCCAGAGAAGCTGGACCAGATGGCGGTCTTCTTCGCGCATGTGGGATATAAATCGACGCACGAGTGGAAGGAGGAGATCGTATTTTTTGATCCGACGGGCGAGCATGGCGGAGTGAAACGCACGGCTGCGGAGCTGGCGACGGTGAGTCTGCCACGCACGGCTGTGCTGCCCGACGGCAAGCGCGTGCAGTTGGATGGCGAGGTGGACCCGCGCGCTATCTTTGCCGATTGGCTGACGGCACCGGAGAATCCGTACTTCAGTCGAGCGGTGGTGAATCGCGTGTGGTACTGGCTGATGGGGCGGGCGCTGACGGATGATGTCGATGAGTCGGGGCCAAAGGCCAAGGTGGAGAACGCCGCAGTATTGGAGTATCTACAGCAGGAGCTGGTTCGGTCGCACTTTGATTTGAAGCAGTTCTATCGGCTGATATTGACGTCGGAGACGTATCAGCTGTCGTCGCTGGCGCAAGGCGATGTGGCGAAGAGTCGGGCGCACTTTGCGTCGTATGCGCCACGCAGGTTGGACGCCGAGGTGCTGATCGACGCGATCTGTCAGGTAACGGGGACTAGCGAGGATTACACCAGCGCGATACCCGAGCCGTACACCTATATGCCGGAAGGCACGCGCGCGATCAGCTTGCCGGATGGGAGCATCAGCAGCGCGTTTTTGGAGCAATTCGGCAAGCCAGCGCGGGATACGGGGTTGCAATCGGAGAGAAACAACTCGCCGACCGACGCGCAGAGGTTGCACATGCTGAACTCATCGCACATTCAGAAGAAGATTCAGCAGGGACCGGGGTTGCAGGATTTACTGAGGAATGCAAAAAGCAGCGACGGTCTGATCGACTCGCTGTATCTGACGATACTGTCAAGGATACCGTCGGCAGACGAACGCGCCATCGCCAAGCAACGATTGCAGACGAGCGGGAAGCGCGACGCGGTGACGGACTTGGCCTGGGCCATGATGAACAGTACGGAGTTTCTGTATCGGCATTGATGGGGCCAGTAAGAGAGAAGCAGATTCCCTTCGGGAATGACAGACACAATCTGGCAGGATGAGAAACAATGAGGCGATGCCATGAAGGACAATGAGACTTTTGGGACGGAGCCGGCGGTTCGTGCAGTGACGCGGCGGACGTTGATGCAAGGATCGTTCTTGACGGCGGCGGCGATGATGGCGCGGGGATTCACCCTGCCTGCGTGGGCGACGACGCCAGCGCCGATTGTGGCTCCGCCTTTATCGGCGAATGGCAAGGCGAAGTCTGTGATCCAGATCTGGATGTGGGGCGGTCCGGCGCATCTGGACACGTTCGACCCCAAGCCGGAGGCAGGCTCGGACTACAGCGGGCCGCTGGACCATCCGATTGAGACCAATGTGAGCGGAATGCGGATCGGCGAGTTGATGCCGCTGCTTGCGAAACAGGCGGATAAATACTCACTGATTCGCAGCATGACGCATGGGTTGTACGCTCATGAGACGGCATCGTACACGGTGCAGACGGGGCGGTTGAGCGGCGGGCATGACGTATTTCCCAACGTGGGGGCAGTGGTTTCACTATTCAAGGGATACCGCGCGGGATACAAGGGGCTGATTCCTCCGTACATTGTGCTGACCGAGCCGCAGGGACGCTTTGCAGAAGAGGGATTCATGGGGCAGCAATACAAACCGTTTGCCACTGGCGGCGATCCGAATCAGGCGCGCTTTGCGGTGGAAGGCGTGGTAGTCCCTGGCGTGACGGATCAGCGGCAGTTGGATCGTCGCGCGCTGCTGCATCAGATGGATTCGCTGGGTCACGCGCTGAAGGACGATCCGCAGATCGCCGCGCTCAACGCCAGCGAACGGCAGGCATACGAACTGATACTGGGCGACGCGGGCAAGGTCTTCGACCTCTCGCAGGAGAACGATGCGCTGCGCGATCGCTACGGACGCACGACCTTTGGGCAGTCTTGCCTGGCGGCGCGCCGCTTGGTCGAAAAGGGCGTGCCCTACGTGACGATCAACTACAACGCCGGATGGGACACCCATAAGCAGAACTTCCAGACAATGCGGCGACGACTGCCGGAGATGGACAAGGGGCTGTCCACACTACTGCAGGACTTGTCGGATCGCGGACTGCTGGAGAGCACCGTAGTCTGGTGGTGCGGGGAGTTCGGACGCAAACCAAAGGTCGATTGGGAGGCACCGTGGAACGGCGGACGCAATCACTGGGGATCGGTCTTCAACGCACTGGTGGCGGGCGGCGGATTCAAGGGCGGGCATGTCGTCGGCTCGTCGGACGCGCGCGGGGAAGAGGTGAAGGAGAGGCCAGTCTATCCGCTGGACCTGATCGGAAGCATCTATCGCCAGATGGGAATCCCGGCGGACGCGCGATTGCCGCATCCTGAAGGGCTGGATGTGACGACGATTCCAGCCAAGAGCGAGGGACTGCCGATGGCCGGATTATTGAAGGAGTTGGTGTGATGCGAGGATGTAGCGGCGATAGAAGCAGATTCTCTTCCGGGGATGACAAACAAAGACTATAGCGCGGGGCGGTAGCGTGATGCGAAGGTGGGGACAATTCGTGGCAGGTGCGATGCTGATCTCGGCACAGTGGGCTGTCGTGCCAGGGGTGGAGGCGCAACAGAACACACCGCATGTGGGGTATGTGTATCCGGCGGGGGGACGGCAGGGCAGCAGCTTTGAGGTGACGCTGGGCGGGCAGTACCTGAACGGGCTGAGCGGGGCACATGTCAGCGGGAGCGGGGTGCATCTGACGATTCTGGAAAGCCCGCGTCCGCTGCAGCAGGCGCAGATTGCGACCTGGCGGGATCGGCTGAAGGAGCTGAACGAGAAGAAACGAGCGGCAAGTGGGGCGAAGACTCCGTCGGCGGCGGGTACTCCTACTGCGACTGCAAATATTGCAACGACAACTGCTACAGCAATAAATCCTGCGACGGCACCACCTCCAGCCGCGCAGAATCTCTCGCCAATGAGTCTTACAGCAACGGCGGCAGCCATGGAGCCATGGACCGAGGCGGATGAGCGCGAGTGGGTACAGATTCGCCTGATGTTGGCGCAGTATCAGAAACGGACGCAGAATGTCTCGATTGCCGAGCGGGCGCGGGTGCAGGTTTTGATCGACGCGGACGCGGCTGTGGGCAAGCGGGAGATACGGTTGGAGACGCCGAACGGAGTTACCAACCCAATCTATTTTTACGTGGGGCAACTGCCGGAGTGGAACAAGGCCGCCGCGGGAAGTGTCACGGAAGCAGAGGTCAACGAGCAGGGGAATCTACGCAAGCGCATGGACAACCCGGAGCCTACACCCGTTGTCGATGTAACCACGCCTACGATTGTGAATGGACAGATAGCACCGGGCGGCGTGGATCAGTACCGCTTTGCGGCGCAGAAGGGCGAGCAATTGGTGGTGGCGGTGCACGCGCGGGAGCTGGTTCCGTACATTGCGGACGCTGTGCCGGGATGGTTTCAGGCCTCGGTGACGCTGTACGACGCGAGCGGAAAGGAGCTGGCCTACGCGGATCACTACGGATTTCATCCCGATCCGGTAGTGTTGTACAAGGTTCCCACCGACGGGCAGTACACGGTGGCAATACACGACTCGATCTATCGCGGGCGGGAAGACTTTGTATATCGCATGGAGCTGGGCGAGGTACCGTTTGTGTCTGGAATCTTTCCGCTGGGCGGCAATGCGGGCACAAAGACCAAGGTGGAATTGACCGGGTGGAATCTGCCGCAGACGCTTGTGACTGAACGCGCTAGCGACAAGCAGCAGAGCGTACAACTGCTCTCGGTGGGCGAGCAGGAGTTCAACCAGCGGCCCTTTGCGTTTGACACTCTGCCAGAGTGTGTAGCGAAGGATCAGCATCATACGCGCAAGGACGCGCAGAAAATCTCGCTACCGATGATCGTGAATGGACGGGTGAATCAAGCGGGCGAGTGGGAGTACTTCCAGTTCAAAGGCAAGGCTGGCGAGAGCGTGGAGGCAGAGGTCTACGCGCGCAGGCTCGACTCGCCGCTGGACTCGATCCTGACGCTGATGGACGCTAGCGGCAAGGTGCTGGCTGCCAACGACGACTTTGCAGATGAGAGTGCGGGGTTGATTACCGATCAGGCCGACTCTCGCATTCTGTACAAGTTGCCCGGCGATGGCAACTACTTTCTGCGGCTGGGCGACACGCAAAGACACGGTGGGCAGCAGTACGCTTACCGTCTGCGGGTGAGTGCTCCACAAAGTGACTTTGAGCTGCAGATTACGCCGTCGAACGTTAATGCGCGTGCAGGTTCGGTGGTGCCGATTACGGTACACGCCGAGCGACTGGGCGGCTTTGCAGGCGACATCGCTGTGAAGTTGAAGGACGCACCAAGCGGCTTTCAACTGAGCGGTAACGTGATTGCCGGCAACCAATCTCAGGTGCAGATGACACTGAGTGTGCCGATGAACAGCAGCAACCATAAAGACAACAGTGCCCATACGAGCCGTCTTTCGCTGGAAGGCTCGGCCAAGATCGATGGAAAAAACATCGAGCGCAGCGGCCTGCCAGCCGACGAGTGGGAGCAGGCATTTTTCTACCATCATTTGGTAACGACTACCGAGATGCTGGTCACGGTCAGTGGACAACAGGGACGCCCGGCCGGATGGAACACGCCTTGGGATCGCCCGCTGGATCTGCTGCTGGTGCGACCCACAATGGTGAAGTTCAACGTGCCAGCCACGATGAGCGGACAGGTGAGATTCGAGCTGAACGATCCGCCCGCTGGCATCACAATCAGCCGCAATGAGATGGTTCCTGGAGGAGTCATCGTCTATCTGACCGCAGACAAGGCCACCGCCGGACTACGCGGCAACCTGCAGATGTCAGCGGTGATCGAACGGTCAAACCCGCCGGGAGCGAGTACGCCAGCCAGGGCAAAGGTTTCGACGCAGACGATGCTGATGCCTGCACTGCCGTTTGAAGTCGTTGACGCGCCGGGCGCATTGGCGCAACAAAAGTAGAAGGATGCTTTACGGTTTCGTTGCAATGATGTTGGCCGTTGTGGCGAGAGTAAAAGCAGATTCCCTTCGGGAATGACAAACAAAATACAGGATTGACAAACAAAGAATAGGAATAACAAAGAAATGAAGCGGAATGACAGACGGATGAAGCGCAACGACGGACGAAAGAGCTAGAGCAGTTCCCGTAATGATGTATGCCGTAGTCGAACGACAATAAAGCAGATTCCTCCGCTTCACTACGGAATGACAAAAAATCCGGTCTACATAAATTCGAGAACCGATCTAACACGAACAACAGAGGAGAGGACGACAATGCCGATTGATGTAGAACAACCCGCAGATACGCAGACGCCAACAGAGACGCACGCGCCGATTGCGCGGCGGGCCATCACCAACCTGAAAGTTCTGGATGAAGCGCCCGACTATGGCAGCGCCTTCTCACGCGGACTGCGGCTGGATTTCAACGGCGTAACCATGCTAGACATCTCCGGCACTGCAAGCATCGATGCAGAGGGTAAGTCGGTACACATCGGGAACTTCAGCGCGCAACTCCGCCGCACCTTCGACAACATCACCGCGCTGCTGGCGGCCGAGGGAGCGACATGGAAGGACGTGGTGCGTACACGCTGCTACCTGCGCGACATTGACCGCGATTACGCCGAGTTCAATCGTGGGCGCAATGAATTCTTCCGACAGCAGGGGTTGAATCCTTTTCCCGCGTCAACTGGCATACAGGCAAAGCTGTGTCGTCCGGAACTGTTGGTAGAGATTGAAGCCGTGGCGATGTTCCACGCAAAATGAAGCGAGGCGGTGGCTGCGTCGGCAAAGGAATTGGCCCCGAGCGCTCGGGGCCAATTCTGTTTGCAACCTTGCACACATCGAGCAATCTTGCATAAATCAAAAGACCAGCTTTAGAGCCATCTGCAGCTCGCGGCTGGGGTAGTAGGAGGAGACGACGCCGTATCCCGAGTCGGTCGCGGTACTATCGGGAGCCTGCGCGTTGGATCGGTTCAGGACGTTGAAGGCCTCAGCGCGAAACTCCAGCCCAGTGTTGTGGAAGCCCAGCGGAAAGCGCTTGTGCAGCCCGAGGTCGAGGTCAGCGTAGCCCGGTGCGCGGGCCACGTTGCGTGGGGCATTGCCGAACGGCGTGTTGGCCGCAGTTGGAACCGATACAGCATTTGGGTCGAGGTACTGATACTGTCCCGGCGCGCCAGCGATGGGCGTACGCTTGCCCTTGGCTAGAACCGGCGCGCCAACCAGATTCGGCCGGTAGACGTAGCCGGTCAGCGTACTAACCTGCTGCGCCGTCGATTCTGCATAAGTGATGTTGATCGGCAACCCGCTGGAGAACGTATTGAGTGCGGTGAACTGCCAGTCGGCCAGTGCCAACTGGAGCGGCAAGCCTGCGTTCGCGCCAAACGCCTTGCCCTTACCGTAGGGAAGATCCCAGACCACGGCCAGCGAATCGTTCAGTGGACGGTCGTAACCGGAGCGGGTAAACGATCCCATCACGTTGCTCAGCTCGACAAAGTCACTGTCGCCGTTGTTCAGCTCCTGATTGGCTCCCGCGACATCCTGCGCATGAGACCAGGTGAAAGAGTTGCTGACGTAGAGACCGTTGCTGGCGTGCTTCTCCAGTTTGATCTCCAACGCGTTGTACAGCGACGGCCCGCCGTTGAACGACTCCTGAATGGCCCCGTAGGTCTGGATGGGACGACGCGATTGCAGGCTGGCAGAACCGCCTGCAGCGTTGGGCGTGGCCTCGTTGTAGTCGGCCATGATCTGCTCATGTACGCCGTGATTGCCGACGTATGCCACGTCGAGAACCATCTTGCTGGGCAGCTCGCGCTGCACCGAAAGCTGGTAGCTTTCAACGTAGGTCGTCGGCGTGTAAGCTGGATCGAAGGTCGTCGTCGTCGATAGCGCCGAGTAGTTCGATGCCGAAAGGAAGCCGTTCAAATAGCCAAGCTGGGTCGGCTGAAAGCAGCTCAGCGGAGCCGCAGACAGTGTGGTGCAGACCGACTCTGGCGACGTCTTTGAGTATGGCGTGTATTGCGAGATCACATTGTCGACGTTGTACGGCGCATTCTGCGCCAGCTCGTTGGCCGTAGCCGCACGCAGAAACTGCTGGTAGCTGATACCGTAGCCCGCGCGTACCACCGTCTTCTCGTCGAGACCATAGGAGAGGCCAAGCCGTGGCGCGAGGTTCAGATCGTTGCGATGAATCAGCGCGCGGCTAAAGATCGATCCGCTCTTCGCTGTCACCAGCCCGCCCGTCGGACTGGTGACGGGATCGAAGTTGGCAAGCTGATTATTGGTCTCAAACGGCGGCGTTGCCAGCTCGTAGCGCAGTCCGATGTTGACGGTCAGCCGACTGTTCGCGTGCCAGTCGTCCTGAGCGTACATAAAGTGCATACACTGGTTGTACTCGACCGTGTGCCGCGCGCTCAACTCGTACTTGCTGCGCGCACCAAAGATGAAGTCGGCCAGATTCCATGCCTCAGCGTAGCTGGGATCGGTGCCGGTATACTTCGCCGTTCCCGCAGAGAACTTGCCGCCGTAGGTGTCCGCGCCAAAGACTGGCTTGAAGTTGCTCACAATAGAGGACTCGTTCAGGTACTCGTAGCCGAACTTGAAGCTGTGATGTCCGTGCAGCAGAGCGTAGTTCACCTTGGGGTTGTAGACGAAGGGATTGACCACCGTGGGCAGGCTGTTGGTGCGTCCGAACTGGGTGAATCCAGTCACCGTCACCGTGTTCAGCCCGTTGGCGTAGGAGGGATCGCTGGGAATATTCGCCTCGCCCGCAACCGCCAGCATGTTGGGCTGACCGATGGAAGTCGGGTTCTGCGTACCTGCGTTCCAGATGAATCCGGCACGCATATCGAGCGTCGAGTTGGCGTTCAACTGATAGATGTACCCGGCGGCCAGTTGCCGATTGCTCTGCCGGATGTTGCCCTTCGCAGTCGAGTAGATCGGCCCGGGAATCGGCGCAGGATCGAGCGCGTTGAAGCGCCGCTGGCTGTATCGCGCAAACGCCGTCATCCGCGAGTTGATGTACTCGTCCGCGCGCAAATCACCTTTGTCGGAGTCCTCCGTACCCAGCGGAAACGAGGTGTAGTTGCTGCCCACACCAGAGGTCTGTGTCGTCAGCGCGTTTGTCGGCAGGTCTTGCAGAACAGTCATGTCCAGCGGGCTGATCTGCGATGTCGTAGCCGTCGGCGTGGCGTATCCCGGCAGCGTCGATCCAGTTCCCTGTAGCGTAGCAATCGGAATGATGCCGTTCTTGTAAACGACTCCAGTGTAGGGATTGGTGATCGGAATGGGATTGCCGCTGGCGTCGACGAATACCCCGCTGGCCTGCTGCTCGGTCGGCAGCGTCGCCTGCTGCGCCGCGCGCAGGCTGCGGCGAAAGCCCTCGTAGTCCACAAAGAAAAACAGCTTGTCGCGCAGCACTGGCCCCCCGACGGCTGCGCCAAACTGGTTCTGCACCAGGGACGACTTTTCCCCATTGGCCGGTGGAATCGGCCCATTGGCGTTGAAGACGGTGTTGCGCAGATACTCCCATGCCGCCCCGTGATATTCGCTGGTTCCGCGACGCGAAACCTCATTGACCAGCCCGCCAGCAGCCTGTCCAAACTCCGCGCTCTGGTTGCCGGTGGTAAAGCGAAACTCGCTCAGCGCGTCGGGACTCAACTGTGTCGTTTGATAAGAAAATCCGAGATCATTCAAGCTCCAGCTATTATTGTCCAGACCATCGAGCAGAAAGGTGTTGACCTGGCTGCGCAGTCCATTGACGTTATATGCAGCCTCTCGACTGGTCGCTCCCTCAATCTCCAACGACGATTTGTTGACACCCGGGACCAACAGTGACAAGTCGGCCGGATCGCGTCCGTTCAGCGGCAGATTCACCACCTCGGTCGGATTGATGAGCAAGCTGCGGTCGCTGCTGTCGGTCTCCAGCAGCGTCGGCTGCGCATTAACCTCAACCTGCTGCGATACGCTCACTAGAATCAGGCTCAGATCGACTCTCTGCCGCGCTCCCACCGTCACGGTAAACGTAGAGGTGGTTACGTCCTTGAAACCAGCCCCTTTCGCCGTTACGAAATAGTCTCCGGCGGCAACGCTGTTGAAGCTATAGTCTCCAGAGCTGTTGCTCTCGGTCGTACTGGAGACGCCCGTCCCCACACTCTTCAGCGTAATCGAAGCCCCTGCAACAACCGCTCCACCTGCATCCCTAACCGTTCCGAGAATGTTACCGCTATCAAACTGGGCATTCAAAACCGTTGCAGCACAGACAAACAGAAGTAGGCATACAAGTCCGCGTAGAAATAACATGGGGCTCCTAGATTGAGACGTTTTGACAGGGTATCTAGAAGAGATGGTATGAATGCCGCGTAAATTCCCGATTAACTCCGCGTTAACACGCGATAAATCCTATTCAAAATAGATAAACATTACTGTTGCGCCGAAGCGTAATTCTCGAAACGAAGCTGAGGTTTACAGGCTTGCGTCGATACTCCGTCAGACAAAAAAACAACCCATAAGCTGGCGAATGTGCCAACTTATGGGTCGATCTGTCCTCTTGCCATGTCGGCCGATCAGATCCTCATCGGCATGAGGATGTAGCGGTATTTGACGTCGTCAGAGGCGTCCTCGGGTCGCATCTGTCCGGCGGACTGGGCGTCCTTGAACTCCAGTCGTACCTCGCCCGAGGTGCCGATAGCTTTGAGAAAGTCAATCAGGTACTGGCTATTGAAGCCGACGGCAATCGGATCGTAGTTGTAGGGCGTCTCGATGGTGTCTTCCGACTCGCCAGAGTCTGTCGAAGAGGAAGAGAGCTTGAGTTCGTTCTGTTCGAGACGAATCTTGATCGCGCCCGAACGCTCGTCGGCGAACTGCGCCACGCGCTGAATCGATGCCATCAAATCCTCTGAACGAACAATAACGAACTTATTGTTGTCGCGAGGAAGGACAGCCTCGTAGTTGGGAAACTGCCCGGTGAGCTTGCGGCTGGTCAGCACGCGACCGCCGACCCGGAAGTAGAGGGTCTGCTCATCGTCGGCAAACTCGACCGTCTCTGCGTCAGTGGAGTTCAATAAGGAGAGCAACTCGCTGAGCGCCTTGCGCGGGATTAGCGTCTTCTTCTCACCATTAATGCCTACGAGTGATTCGCCCAGCTTCTCGATATGAGCCAGACGGTGACCATCGGTTGCAACCATTGCCATCGATTCAGCCTTAAGGACCAATAGAGCGCCGTTTAGTGTGTATCTGCTCTCTTCGTTGGAGATGGCAAAGATTGTCTTTGAAATCATGTTCTGTAGCGCAGAGGCTGAAATCTTCACCTCTCCCGAGGCCGGAAACTGTGGAACCAGAGGGAAGTTGGCGCGCGCCATGCCCACCATCTTGGTGTTGGAGCGGCCAGCGCGAATCTGTACCCAATGGTTATCCATCAGCTTGATGGAGATGTCTCCGTCGGGCAGCAGCTTGATGTAGTCGTATAGTTTGCGCGCGGGAATGGTGCAAGCTCCGGGCTTCTTCACTTTGGCGACACAACTAGTGCGCAACCCCTGATCGAGGTCCGTCGCCGTGATCGTCAAGGTCGCGCCGTCAGCTTCGAAGAGGAAATTCGACAGAATTGGAATCGTGGTCTTGCGCTCGACAACCGACTGCGCCGCCGTCAACTCGCGTAACAACTCCGCGCGAGAGACACTAATATCAAGGTTTCCAGTAGTTGTGGCGTTTGCGGCGGAAGAAACTGCGGTCGTCATCTCGACCTCCTGAGCTGCGATTAAACTTGAGTCCTGATCTTGTGTCGACAAAGTATTCTCTCCCGTGTTGCCTGACTGCTGGGTGTCGTTGATCTGTTCGGCGAAGCTCGGCTGTAAAGTAGGTATGCTGAAAAAACTTTACACCGAATCCGGTGCGCTTTGCACTGCCGTGTCGCCGAACCTCTCAATTCTATTGACTTTTGCGTGAAATGTGTAAGTTCTTTCATTGTGGAAAGCGCAGCGCTTTCTGTGCAGAGTGCGGACCATTATGGGTGAGGTTGGTCTTGGTACTACTTCTACTAAAACCTTAAAAATAAGGATATAAACTCGTAGTCATAGTCGTTCTGGATGGAAATGTGGATTACCAGCCAACTGATTGAATAAAATATCGTTATCTCTATACTGGTTTTACAAAACAAGCACTCGATTAGCGAACAAGTTGCAACGCCGGAGGATTCTCATCGTGAAGTTGCTGTATTTCACTATTTTTCACAGTTAGAGTTCAATTGCTGGCGCAAGCAATTCTTGTTTCTTGAAGATCTAAGCCATGTATTTTATTTTCAGTAGGATAATAAACCCAAATTATCAACATTAAGACTCTCTAACTAGAGGATAAATGGACATTCGTCAGTGAAACGCTGAGTGAGAAGCTCAATGCACTATAAGGCGGGCGTTCATCCCTCTTGGGTTTGGTCGGATGGGACCGAAGGTCAAAATGACTATCCATATTGGTGTGCACCAATTCCGAAATACTATAAAAGTTGCGGTCTAATCTGTGGAAAAAATGTGGATCGCTGCAAGCGGGAGATTAACACTCTGTCTGCGGCAAGAAGGCAAAAGGCGAGAAGAGTGGTTTGTTGGGCGATATAAGTTGTGCTTTATCAATTGGTTGATCGGGAGTTATTAGGATTCACCAATATTGGTGCAAATGCGACTGCAACTTCTTTAAATAAAATGACTTTCCACAGATGCAGAAGAAGGGATGGTTGCATCTGTGAGCGGCAGCCGGGCGGCAAAGTGCTGTTGCGAGAAAAGCTCGGGGATTGATCCGCTTCACTTCGTTCGAGATCAAGAATGACATGATCTTTTAGGCACGGCAGTTTTACGCGCGATAACAGATACGTTGAAATCGCTCTACTCTTCGCCGACCTTGAGGACGGCGAGGAATGCCTCCTGTGGGATGTCGACCTTGCCGATGCGCTTCATGCGTTTCTTGCCCTCTTTCTGTTTTTCTAACAGCTTGCGTTTGCGGCTGATGTCTCCGCCGTAGCACTTGGCGATGACGTTTTTTCGCATGGCGGTGACGGTCTCGCGGGCGATGACCTTGGCCCCGATGGCGGCCTGGATCGCCACTTCGAACATCTGTCGCGGAATCAGCTCGCGCATCTTGGAGACGAGGGCGCGGCCGCGGTCGTAGGCGAAATCGCGGTGGACGATGATCGAGAGTGCGTCTACGGGGTCACCGCCGATGAGGATATCGAGCTTGACCATGGGTGAGATCCAGGAGCCGGAGAGGGCGTAGTCAAGCGAGGCGTATCCGCGCGAAACGGTTTTGAGGCGGTCGTAGAAGTCCAGAACTATCTCGTTGAGCGGCAGCTCGTAGGTGATCATGACGCGGGTGGCGGAGACATACTCGATATTCTTCTGGCGACCGCGCTTGTCTTCAACCAGCTTCAGGATTCCGCCGACGTACTCCTCGTTGGTGAGGATGCGTGCGGTGATGACTGGTTCGGCGATGGAGACGATCTCGGTGGAATCGGGCCAGCGGGAGGGATTATCAACTTCGACGAGCTTGCCGTCGGAGAGCGTGATCTGGTAGCGCACGCCGGGGGCTGTGATGATAAGGTCAAGATCGTATTCGCGCTCCAGTCGCTCCTGAATGATCTCCAGATGCAGCAGGCCGAGAAAACCGCAGCGGAAACCGAAGCCCAGAGCGACGGAGGACTCCGGCTCGAAGGAGAAGCTGGCGTCATTGAGGCGCAACTTTTCGAGGGCGTCGCGCAGCATTCCGTGCTCGTGCGAGTCGACAGTATAGAGACCGGCGAAGACCATGCTCTTGATGTCTTCGAATCCAGGCAAGGCCTCGGCGCAGGGGCGGGCGACCTCGGTGATGGTGTCGCCGACTTTGGTGTCGGCTACGTTTTTTATCGTGGCGACGAAGAAGCCGACCTCGCCGGCGGATAGCTCGGCGAGAGCGACTGGTTTGGGCGTCATCACTCCCATGCTCTCCACGTCAAACTGCTTGCCGTTGGACATGATCTTGATCTTCATGCCCTGGCACAGGCGTCCGTTGATGATGCGGGCAAGAACGATGACGCCTCTATATGGATCGAACCAGGAGTCGAAGATGAGGGCTTGCAGTGGCGCATCGGCGTCGCCCTTGGGCGGTGGCAGGCGATCAACGACGGCTTCGAGAATCTCTGCGACGCCGACGCCGGTCTTGGCTGAAACCGCAAGAGCATCATCGGCAGGTAGCCCAACGGCTTTTTCTATCATCTCCTTGGTGCGCTCGATGTCGGCGCTGGGCAGATCGATCTTGTTGATGACGGGAATGATCTCGAGGCCGTGGTTGATGGCGAGGTAGGCGTTGGCCAGCGTCTGCGCCTCGACGCCCTGCGATGCATCGACGACCAGCAGCGCGCCTTCGCAGGAGGCGAGCGAGCGCGAGACTTCGTAGCTGAAATCGACGTGGCCTGGCGTGTCGATCAGGTTGAGCTGATAGGTTTCGCCGTTGTGGGCTTTGTAGATCATGCGAACGGTGTGGGCTTTGATGGTGATGCCGCGCTCGCGTTCGAGATCCATTGCGTCGAGCACCTGCGCCTGCATCTCACGCGAGGTGAGCGAGCCGGTCAGCTCCAGCAATCGATCAGAGAGCGTGGATTTGCCGTGGTCAATGTGCGCGATGATGGCGAAGTTGCGGATGTGATTCGGGTCCATACGGGGTGCGAAGATGCCTCAATCATTGATGCTAACATCGCGGGCGTATGTCAGAGTGTTGGCCGAACGTCATACAATGAGCAATACGTTCGAGGCGAAGGGCGGGAGCAGATTCTGGATCGAAACGATGAGATGTGGCGGAGGGTGAGCGGGCGCGGGCGATGGGCACGAGCGATGGTGTGCGCGTCACTGGGAATGCTGGTGGGATGTCCGCAGCAATCGAAGAACGCAGGCGCAGGGGTTGCGCCGAATGCAGCGGCTCCGGCGATCTCCTCGCCATTGCAGACACCAGTGGCCACAGTAACGATGACGCAGGCTCCTGAGGCGGCGGCGAAAGCGGCGCGGGCGCAGCAACTGATTCGCCGAGCCGAAGGGGCCTATCGCAGCGGCGTGAACAACTATCACGCAGGGCAACTGGAGGCGGCGCGGGCAGACTTCGATTCCGCCATTGACCAGATGCTGACCAGCGGGATGGATGTGAAGAGCGACCCGCAGTTGAGCGAGGAGTTCGAGCATCTGGTGGACGCGATCAACACGCTGGAGATGTCGGCGCTGAAGCAGGGCACGGGCTTCAGCGCGCCGGAGGAGGCCGCGCCGCTGGATGCGGCCGACCAGGTGACCTTCCCGGCTAACGCGGCTCTGAAGGCGAAGGTCGTCGAGGAGTTGAAGACAACGCAGTCGGACTTTCCACTGGTGGTCAACGACTATGTCGCAGGGTTTATCAACTACTACTCAAACACGAAGCTGGGACATGCGACCCTGTTGCACTCGCTACAGCGTGCGGGCAAGTACAAGGAGATGATCTCGAAAGACCTGCGCGATGTGGGCGTGCCGCAGGACCTGATCTATCTGGCGGTGGCCGAGTCGGGCTTTCAACCACGAGTGGTGAATGCGCAGTCTGGCGCGGGCGGGATGTGGCAGTTCATGCCGTTTCAAGGCGTGTATGGTTTGGCTCGCAATGGCTACTACGATGAGCGATTCGATCCAGAGAAGTCTTCGATCGCTTATGC
>CAZPZL010000002.1:0-27121 GCA_964590925.1 uncultured Granulicella sp. | reverse complement strand
CGGTCTACATAAATTCGGGAACCGATCTAAATTCTCGATACTAACAGGAAATTCTCTAGCGGGTGGTGCGATGGTGGGGATGTGTGGGGGGCGGTGCGGCGGTCTGATGCCAAATTTGAGAGCCTCCCCACGGGCGCGCGGCAGTCAGGTCGAAGCGGATGGGTTGAGCGGAGGATTCCGAAGCAGTGGACTTGGGGTCGTCGTTTGAGCCCAGGGGATTGGTGGGTTCGAGCAAAGGGCGGAGGCCGTCGCCGAGCTGGGGAACGGCGTCTCCCAGAGCAAGGAGACGCGCTGGCAGGGCGGAGCCGATAAGATGCAGGGTGTAGCCGTCGGAGTCGAAGCGACCTTCGAGGATAGCAGACTGCTTGCCGCCCAAGGGAAGCGAGATGGGAGCAAGGTCGAAGCTGGTGGCGGGTGCGGCAGGCGTCTGGACGCCGCTGCGCGGGCGTCGCGAGGTGGCTGGCGGTGGGGGTGTGCCTCGCAGCAGGAGATCGCCCAGCGGGATGGGCTTGGGGCCAAGGGCGGCAAGGTCGAGCGACTCGCCAGAGAACTTCATCTCGCCGGTGAGCGTGGGCTGCACATTCTCCTGAGTTTGTTGCTCGGTGCCCCAAAACAAATTTGCCGACAGTGTTCCCTGACCAGTGAAGCCGGTGGGGGGATGAGGCGTGGCGACGGCAAGCCAGTCGAAGAAGGTCTCGGCGGGAAGGCTGGGGATGCTGAGCGCGGCCGAGACGTTGTGGGGCTGGCGAATCTCGGGAAGATTGGCGGTGAAGGTGATGGCGCCGGGGCCAGAGGTGGGCCAGTGGCATTCAACGTTGTTGAAGGTATGGAAGGTGTTCTGCACGTGGGAACTACAGGAGACCACGACGGAGAGCGGTTGGGGCGGGACGAAGTCGTCGCGACGTGCGTTGTCGAGGCTGATGTTGGTGGTGATGTCGCTCTGGCCAAGGGTTCCGAGGATGTGAAAAGCAAGGGTAAGTTCGCCGCGCAGGCCAGCGTCGCGCGCCAACAGAAGGCGGCTGAGACCGCCGAGCTGGATTTGTTTCCAGTCGCCGCGCAGGTCGATCGGAACCTGCGCCAGTGAGCTGACTGGCGCGCCTGAGGCAGAGCCGAGTGTGGCCTCCAGACGGAGGGTGCCGCTGTCTGCGGGGCTGGAGTCGGTGCGGACGGGGTGCGACTCGACGCGCAGACGCCACTGGTGCGGCTGCGGAAGCCAGAGGGCGAAGTCGGCATCGGTCAGCGAGATGGGGGTCTTGATCTGATCAAGCTTGAAGTTGAGACGAGCGTTGGAGGCCTCAATGTAGGGGAAACGAGGCGAGGGGCCGGAGTAGGTCTGCGCGGTAGGCGCGGCGTTGCTGCGCGATGCCTGAAGGAAGAGACTCTCGATGTTCCAGCGGCCGTTGCAGAGATGCACTAAGTTAACGCTGGGATCGGTGAGGACAATGCGCGAGAATTCGACTTGGCGGGTCCAGAGAGAACGCAGACGTATGTTGACGCGCACCTCACCCGCACGCAGGATGGGCTCCGAGCCGAAGGCGGGGTCTTCCTCAACAACGAAGTTTTCCAAGGTGAAACCTGGAATTGGGAGTAGGTTGAGCGTGATGCTGTCGAAGTGAACCGCGCGTCCCAGTGCGGCACCAATGTTGCCAGCGACTCGGCGCTGGTAGCGGCTGACATTGATGTAGGGTGGCAGCAATAGCACCAGCAGAAGCGCGAGAACCGCGGCAGCAACGGCGAGGAGACGTCGGCGTAAGAACGTGCTGCGCTCAACTACGCGGAGAAGATGGGAGGTGTTTGACTCTTGCATGGACGATTGAACGATCAGCGCAAAAAATATGAAAAGGACTTTGCGACTGAAGTTCAATCATACTGAGGTGTCGATAGAGTGTCCATGTATTCGCTCAGGATCAGTGCATAATTGGCAACGGGGCGGACCGAGGCGCAGTGAGCAAACGCAGATTCTTCCGCGGCTCAGTGGAATGGCAAACAAGATTTATAGCCATTTCGGAATAGCTATAAATATACGTCCCCCTTTCAGATATGCACTCTGAAAGGGGGACGAAAGCAGATGGATTATGGACAAGGCAGCGTCCGGAAAAAGGCCGCTGCAATTATAGGTTTCTATTTTTTGGCACTTTTCGCGGCTGGAGGCGACGAACGGAAGACCAGACCGGTGCGAACTGTGACAAGATAGTTGCTTTGGTTGGGAAGTACGATGCCTCCGTCGGGAAAGTTTCTGAGAGTTCCGATGGTTGCCTCAAAGACGCGCCAATCGATGTTCTTGGCAATCCGGCGATCAGCTCCGATGCCGACCTGATAGATCAAATTGTTGTTGTAGTAAGTTGCGTGGGGAATCTTGGTATGTCCGATACCGAACCCGCCGACGACGTAGGGCGTGGAGCCGTAGAACTGTTGTCTGGGGGCTACGCGTAGGCTGAAGAGCCCGTCCTGACGGTTGAGCGTTGATCCATACTCGGAGACGCGGTAGGTATCGCCGCGCGCGTCGATGGCAATCGTGACAGGACCGGTCTTCACCCTGTTCATGTAAGGCAGTTGGTTGACCAGAGGCACATGGGTAACGGTGAAGTAGCCGCCATAGGTGGGTCCGAAGACCCAGGGACGATCAATGTTGCTATGCGTCCCAACACTGGTTGAACCAAAGATCCCCTGTTGGGTAAATTGCTGGGCATCCATAGTAACGAATACTCCAGACTGGGCGTGTGCAGCGACGGATACAAGGGCAAAGGCAAGAGCAAGAACTAAGGATCGCAGTTTCATTGGTGTTCCTTTTGCGAGGAATTATTGGCGCACCGATGAGCATATAGAAATGTGACGCCAATGTCAGCAATTTTCTACGCAGGAATATTTCAGGACATCGGTTGAAGGTTGGCAGACACATCTGAGGTATTGGGGCAAGGCCAGAATTTCGGTTATTTTTTGCCGATTTTCCTTTTTTTCTAGCGGGCGAGGCACTAAAAGCGGAAGACAAGCCCACTGCTGAAGCTGATCTGGTTGGCCGCCGGAACGGCCAGAGTTCCGCCGCCGCCGATGTTGGCGCTGCTGATCGTCGTTACCTGCCCGTAGCCGATCTCGCCAACTCGCCAGTCGACATGCTTGTGCAGGGTGTAGTCCACGCCGCCGTACAGGACGTAGTCGAGTTTTCGGATCATTACAGGGCTGGCGGGGGCTTTGGTGGTTCCGGTGCCAAACGAGATCTGGGCGTAGGGCTTGATGGGGCGAGTAAACGGGCTTCCCGTTACGCGTACTCCCAGCAGATAGCTGCGCAGCATGGCGTTGTTGGCGTGCAGATCAGAGAGGCGCGCGTCGAGACCCGCACTGAGCTTGCCGGAGTGGTAGAAGTCGTTGTAAACGCCCAGAGTGTAGCCGTAGAAGACCCGCGAGGTGACGTCCTGACCTAGAAAGGCGAACGGTCCCTCGTCGATCGAGTTGCCGACGCGGATGGCAACGGGGTTGAGATAGATTCCGGTCTGGGCGTGGGCCGCGAGAGTCGCAAAGGTGAGAGCTGCGACGACGGCGAAAGAGCGAAGCTTCATGGAGAGTCCTCGAAAAAAACGTGGCGCTGGTGCCGAATGTAAATCCGGCGCAATTCAAGTCTATAGAAAGATTGCGACGCGTGAGATGCAGGGTACAGAAAGAGCCGGTCTACGCACACAACGGGCTTGGTTGTTCGGAGCGGATGGCTTAGCGGACGCGGAAGACAATGCCGGTGCTGTAGGTAGTCAGGCTGTTGCCTTGCGATGTGCCGGAGCCGAAGCTGTAGTTGAAGATCGAGCCGCCGCCGATCTCGATGACGCGCCAGTCGATGTGGGGCAGCAGGGTGTAGTCAACCCCGCCAGCGATGCGGTACTCCATGTTGGTCGAGGAGGCATTGAGGTCGGTCGTGTTGAAGTGAACCATGCCGAGCGAGGCCTGAATGTAGGGCCTGAGCGGCATGGCTATGGGTTTGGCCGCAAGACGCAGTCCGAAGAGCAGGGCGTTGCTGGAGTAGCTTCCACGAGCGAACTCCAGACGCGCGTCGGAGCCAAGATAGACAGGGCCAGCGTGGGAGAAATCATTGTAGAAGCCGATGGTGGGGCCAAAGGGCCAGTTGGTCTTGGTATTGTCACTGCCGGCAGGCGGCGAGGAGAGAAAGTCGGTGACATGGCGACGATCCCCCGACAGCGTGGCGTAGATGCCAACCTGCTGTGCGCGCGTGGGGACGCAGACTAAGGCAAGAGCAGCGAGCAGAGTCGAGGCAATCAGCCAGCGCAGTTTCATTCGAGTGCTTCCTCAGTGGAATGGCGTACTGAGTCAACAATACGCGCTGCAAAGTGCCCATTCCCCCACGATAAATGCCGACGAACAAGGGGAATCAACCGCCTAGCGGGATCTGCCGCGGGCGTGGGGCGCCGGCGGCGGATAGGCGGGCTTGCGTTTAGCTGCATTGGTCAGGACCGGGGTTGACGACTTTGGTTCTGTGCTGTTGATTGTCTGGGTGCGATGGGCTGCAACCGACTCGGCGATGGCGTACTTCAGCGGCTCGACTCCCTCGCCCGTGACGGCCGAGATGGCATAAAAGGGGAGCTTGCGCCGCTTGGCGAAGGCTGTGAGCTTCTTGAGCTTGGCCGGATTGGCAACGTCGATCTTGGCCGCAACAAGGATTGTGGGCTTGGCGGCAAGCGCGGGGTCGAAGGTGTCGAGTTCGGCGGTGATGATCTTGAAGTCGGCGACTGGATCTGGCCGGGCGTTGCCTTCAATTGCGTCACAGGCATCAGAAACATCCACCAGATGAACAATGACAGTGGTCCGCTCGATGTGCTTGAGAAACTGGAGGCCGAGGCCCGCGCCAAGGTGAGCACCCTCGATGAGGCCGGGAAGGTCTGCAATGGTGAACGACTGGTTGTGGGGAAACTCACCGACCTGCACCACACCGAGGTTGGGTTCGAGTGTGGTGAAGGCGTAGTTGGCGATCTTGGGGCGAGCGGCGGAGAGGCGCGAGATGAGCGTCGATTTGCCGACGTTGGGATAACCGACCAGTCCGGCATCGGCCAGCAGGCGGAGTTCGAGGCGGAAGACGCGCTCTTCGCCAGCTCGGCCCAGTTCGTGCTCGCGCGGAGCCTGATGGGTGCTGGAGGCAAAGTGTTGGTTGCCGCGCCCACCACGGCCGCCACGAGCGACCACAATGGTCTGATCGGGCTGAGCGAAGTCGTGAAGCAGCTCTCCGGTGGCGTCGTCGTAGACGAGGGTGCCGACGGGGACTTCGAGGGTAAGATGTTCTCCGGCTGCGCCCGACATGTTGGAGCCGAGACCGTGACCACCGCGCTCCGCCTTGTGCTCCGGGTTGAAGCGGAAGTGAATCAGAGTGTTGTGCGAGAGCGAGCTGGAGATGAGGATGTCTCCGCCGTGACCGCCGTCGCCGCCGGATGGACCCCCACGAGGGACGAACTTCTCGCGCCGGAAGGCCATGCAGCCGTTGCCGCCGTCGCCAGCCTTAACGCGAATTTTTGCTTCATCAATAAACATTGTCTACTTTCCAGTGTAACGGACAGCAGACTCAACTGATTGCAAACCTAGAACTGCGGCATGGCGGGTCGGATTCCACGCGAGGAAACGAGCTTCCCTATTTGGGAAAAGTCGATTAGTCTTCGGCTATTCGGCGATTTTTTTGCAGCGTGGGATGAATCTTCCACGGCGCGCTGTTGGCTTTCTGACGAGCGCACGTAATATCTTTGGATTCAGATGTTTATCGTTGCAGGGTGGAGCTAAGAGCGATGAGAGGCGGACGCGACGGGCTGGGGCGGAGCGCGGAGCGACTCTTATTGGATTGGCGAAGAACGTCGCTGGCGGGGTCTCTGCTGGTGGTGGCTAGCGTAGTGGCTGCGCAGGCAGGCGCACAGAGCGGGGTCGATGGAGCAATCGGTGGGCGGGTAGTGAGCGCGAGCGGCTCGCCGTTGGCGGATGTTGAGGTGGAGGCAACAGAGATCGACACTGGGCTTGCCACGCGAGGGCGGTCGGGCGAGCACGGAGAGTTTCTACTGGTACGGCTCCCGGTGGGGGATTATCAGGTAACGGTCGAGAAGTGGGGCTTTGAGCTGACACTGTCCGGAACGGTGCATGTGGGGCTGGGCGAGGTCGCAGAGGTCGAGGCTCAGATGCAGGCGGGGGTGGCGAGTCCGCCGAGTGGAGATGGCGGCGAAGCAGGTCAGGGTGCAATAAGGCTGAGCGCGAGTGAGTTGGCGGGATTGCCGGTCGATGGCGGCCAATGGAGGACGCAGGCGCTGGCCGTCTCTGGCGCTGACCTGGACGAGGCGAGCTTTCGCGGTTTGGCGGAGATAGAGAACAGCTCGCGAATAGACGGGGCGAGCGAGGACCAGAGCTTCAGCGGAGCAGCGGCGGGCGCGGGCATTGACGAAGAGGTTGATTCGGGCTCGGACGCGGTCCATGACCGGGCGGCGGGAGCGGGCAGCGGCGCAGGTTCGGTGGCAGACGGCGGACAACGGGCAGGCGCGGCGTATGTCTTCTCACAGGCGGCGGTGCGGGAGTTTCGCGTGGCGGGAGTGGGCGACGCAGCCGAGTACGGCTCGGCGCTCTATGGACACGGCGTGGGCGCGGTGACGACAATGGCGTCGCGCGGTGGCGGGGCACGGCTGCATGGGTCTGGCTTCCTGACGCTGCGAAACAGCGCGTGGGCAGCGGCCAATCCCTTTTCCATTGCGACGAACTATGCGGATGGCACAGTGACCAGCTACCTGGTGAAGCCGAGAGATACAAGGCAGCAGTTTGGCGGAAGCATCGGCGGGCCGGTACCGGGGTTCATGTCAGGAGATGGCGACCGCGAATCGACGCAAAGTGGCGCGGATCAAGGGCAAAGGATTTTTTATTTTTATGCGTTCGACCAGATGCGGAGGAACTTTCCTGCGGTCTCGGCTCCGGGCTACACGGGATTTTATTCGTTGACGGGAACGCAGGCTGCGTTGCTAGCCAATCGCGGAGTGACGGCGACGGCGGCCAACATGGCGCTGAATTATCTGGACAGCCTGACCGGGACGGTCGCGCGGCGGTCAGACCAAACCGTAAACTTCGGGCGCGTGGATTGGGCGCGGGGGAGCAGCAGCCGCATCAGCATTGAGTACAACCGGGCGCGGTGGAACGCTCCCGGCGGGGCGCGGTCGGAGGCGGTGGTCGATCGCGGCGTAGCCAGCGTGGGGTCAAGCTACGGCAAGATCGACGCGGGCGTGATGCGATGGACGCAGTTTCTTGGCAGCTACTTGAGCAACGAGTTGCGCGTGCAGTACGGGCGACAGCTACAGTTCGAGACGGCACAGACGCCTCTGGCGCAGGAGCCGAACGTCGGGCCGGGCGGGATGCCGCCGGAGATCTCGATTGGTCCGCAGGGTATGGTCTTTGGTACGCCGGCGGCACTGGGGCAGAAGGCTTATCCCGATGAGCGGCGATTCGAGCTTGCTGACGTGATGGGCTGGGTGCGCGGGCGACACTTTCTACAAGCGGGCGTCGACTTCAGCGCAATTCGCGACTACACTAACTCGCTGACCAACGCCGAGGGAACGTTCAGCTACGACAGCGGCGCGACCGGAGGCAAGGCGGGCGGACTGGTCGACTGGATTACCGACTACACATTCAACGTCCACGCGTACCCCAATGGGGGCTGCCCTTCGATTGGAGCATCGGTGCATGACTTCTGTTTCAGCTCCTACTCGCAGAGCTTTGGGGCGCAGAGTTCGCTCTTTCACACGCAGGAGTGGGCGGGATTCTTACAAGACGACTGGCGAGCGGGCGAGCGGCTGACCATCCATGCGGGCGCACGCTACGAGTATCAACAGTTGCCGTTTCCGCAGCAGCCAAACGCTGCGCTGGATGCGGCATTTGGAGCGGTGGGAGCTACCAGCGTCTTCCCGGAGGATGGCAACAACTTTGGGCCGCGAGTGGGCGTGGCGTGGCAGCCGTTCGGCGTGGGGCGCGGCGTGGTTCGCATGGGATATGGGATTTATTTTGGCAAACTGCCGGGAGCGACGATTCGCACCGCTCTGCTGGATACGGCGCAGGCTGGCTCGACGACGCGGATTCGGATTACGCCGACGACCGAGACGGCTTGCCCGCAGGTAACGACGGTGGGATTCGGCTACGCCTGCTCGTACACGACTCCGCCGACTGGCGTCGTTGCAGCGACTACATCGGCTGTCGTCTTCGACCGGGGATTTCGTCTGCCGATGGTGCAGCAGGCGACGCTAGCGGTCGAGCATGGAGTGGGCGCGGGCGTGATGGGGCGCATTGGGTATGTGTTGAACGCGGACAGGCAACTGCCCAACTCGGTAGACATCAACATCGCTCCCTCGGCCGATGTGAAGGAGTTCCAGCTACAAGGCGGCAATGGCAAGATCGGCGTGAGGGACGGCGAGGTCTTCTACCTGCCGGTCTACTCGTCGCGCGTCAGCACGAGCTTCGGGCCGGTAACGGATATTGTGTCGAACGCCAATGCCAGTTACCACGGTGTGACGCTGGAGGCGCGTCGGGGGATCGGCGCGTCGGGCAGCGGGGTTGGCGAGAGCTTCTACGGCGAACACGCGCGGGGGTTGGAGTTCCGCGCGGCATGGACCTGGTCGAAGGCAATTGACTTCGGCCAGAACGGCGGCGCAGTGCCGCGCACCAACGGGCAGTTCGACCCGTTCGATGTGAGGTACGACAAGGGACTGTCGGCGCTGAATTACCCGCATCGTGTGGTGGTGTCGGCGGTGTGGACGCCACGCGTGGGCGACGGGCTGAGCCGCTTCGGCGGGGCGGGACGCGTAGTGCAACGCGCGGCGAATGGATGGTCGGCGGCGTGGATCTTTACCAAGGCGAGTGGGCGTGGGTACAGCTATGACATCTACGGCGGTACGCGGCTGGCGGGCGGACACGAGAGCATCAACGGTTCGGGCGGCTCGGTGGTGCTGCCGACGGTGGGGCGGAACACGCTGCGGTTGCCGGATACAGCCAATCTGGACATGCGACTAAGCCGGAGCTTCCGGTTGGGGGACGGCGTGCGGCTGCGCGCGTCAACAGAGGTCTTCAACGTGGCCAACCATGTGAACATATCGGGCGTGACCCAAAGGGCGTTTCTGGTGGGGACGGCGGGGAGCGGGGGCGCTGCAGCGGGAGTGACGCCGCTGGTCTTTCAGGACGCCGCGACTGTTGCCAGCGAGGGACTGAACGTGCAGCCCTTCGGCACCTACACAGCGGCGGGCAGTGGGGCCTCGCGCGAGCGAGAGGTGCAGTTTGGGCTGAAGCTGGAGTTCTAGCGCGGTTCCCGTAATGATGTATGCCGTAGTCGAACGACAATAAAGCAGATTCCTCCGCTTCACTACGGAATGACAAAAAATCCGGTCTACATAAATTCGGGAACCGATCTAGCGCGTTTAGGTTGTGGCGTAGACCGTTCAGACGCGCGCAAAAGCAGATTCCTCCGCTGCGCTGCGGAATGACAAACAAATTGATTTATCCCAATTTTCTAAACGTACTAACGCGTTGGTGCAGCGGCGGCGCGTCGTGGGGGAGAGGTTCTGTAGGGACGGACGATGAGGGGGATCTCCAGCGTGCCGACCTTGCTGTTGACGTTGTCCAGAATGCCGACGTGGAGAGAGAGTTGGCCGAGCGGAAGGTCTAGCTTCTGGGTGTAGTGGAAGGGCTTGGCGACGAACTCGTCGTACTTATCGACGCTGAGGCGCATGGTGACGGTCTGGCTGAGGTGACCGACCAGTTTGCGGAAGTCGTCGTAGGTGGCGACGTCGAATTCGACCGAGGCACTGAGCGTTCCATCGGCGTCTTCGGTGAAGGCGATCTCACTGGCCGGGAAGCCGTAATGAATCTCGTAGGGGATGAGTATGGGCGCGGGGAGTGGTGATTTTTTTGACTGGGACTGTGGTGGCGGTTGTGGCTGCGCGGGGCTGGCTGTGATTGTGGCGGGGGGGCTTGGCCAGACGCCCGCATCGAAGAGGATTTGAGTGGCGGCGGGAGCGTTGCCCTCCATTGAGGCCTTCATCAGCGCAGGACCAGGAGCTGGCGAATCGAGGGCGGGAACACGCTCTGCGTTGTACCCTTTACGGTAGACCAGATGCAGCTCGGGATGATCGATGACCTCGACCTTGGTGTGGTGGTAGTGGCCATCGTACTTTTGATTGGGCGGGATGTAGGAGAGGGTGTAGAACTGCGAACCGTGGTCAATGGCCTTGGCGATGGAAGCCTTCAGGTCGTTGGAGTTGTAGAAGGCCTCGCCGCCGGTCTCTTCCGCCGTTTCATCCGCGGCGAACTTCTGCATACTTTGCTGCGAGAATCCTCTTGGAGAGAAGGATGGCATTGCAAGCCCTTGCGCATCTATTGGATATACGGCGATCTGCTCGGCGGTGAAGCGATCATAGACGTCCATCAGGCGATGAATTTTAGACATGTCGGATGCACCCCAGCCGTAGCCGCCATCGCGCATGAGGTAGACGGGCATGCCACGGGTGAACCAGAGCAGGTTCTTGCGGCCCTTGATGCCAGAGACGTAGGCGGCGATCTGGTTGAGCGCGTCAATAGCGCTATAGTTTCCCACCGGCTGAATTAATCCGATGTCGACGCGGTTGTTGTGCACGGCGCGTAGCAGAGTATCGCGATCGGTGGTGAATCCTTGCAGCATGTGCAGGCCACTCGCGGAGAGCCAGAAGATGCAGACACTGGTGCCTTGCGGCATCGTATGCAGGTACTCCGCAGTGAACTGGAGAGAGCTAACAATGTCCTGCGGTTTGGAGTGCAGGGCGTCGAAGAGAAGGATGTTGACCGGGCCTGTGGTCGGGACCGACTGGCTGTTGGTGTAGACGTAATTGGGCAGCTTGGGCGGCGCAGGCTGGATAGTCTGGCTTGCCGAAATGAACTCGCGAAAGCTGCGGATGGACTGCGGCTTGCCGTTCTCCTCAATGGCGAAGTCGGATCGCTTGAGGCCGTGCACAGGATTGCCGGCGGCGTCGGTGACCTCGACATCAACGATGACCTCGCGCGTAGTGACATGTATGGTGGGCGCGTTGGTATCGGGCGACGGCGACGGCTGTTGCGACTGCGACGCGGGGAATTGATTGACGCCCGTAGGGTCTGGCTGGACGGATGACTGGGCAGGCGCCGCGAGGAATGTGGGCAGGGCGAGGATCAGGCTGGCGGCAATTGTGTGGAGTCGCATCGTTCTCTGTTCCCTGGTCCTCTGCTCATATACTTCGAGACTTGGACGTTGTGGCTTTCAGCGGCGCGTCCATACTACACCAGACGATGCTGTTGACCCGTAAAATACGAGGATGGGGTTCAACGAACAGTTCGACGTGGTGGTGGTGGGTGCAGGGCACGCCGGATGCGAGGCCGCGATGGCTGCGGCGCGTATGGGCCTGCGCACGGCGCTGTTCACGATGAACCTCGACCTCGTCGCGCAGATGAGCTGCAACCCGGCGATTGGCGGCATCGCCAAGGGTCACCTCGTGCGCGAGATCGACGCGTTGGGCGGCGTGATGGGGGAAGTTGCGGATGCCTGCGGGATTCAGTTTCGCCTGCTGAACACCTCGCGCGGACCAGCTGTGTGGTCGCCGAGAGCGCAGTGCGACAAGGCGCTATACCGCGTGAAGATGCGCGAAGTACTGGAGAGTCAGGCGGGGCTCTTCCTCAAGCAGGCCGAGGTGGTCGATCTGGTGGTGGAGTCGGATTCTGAGGCACTCCATCCCACTCATCGTGATGAGACTGCGATGGATGGGGCACAGGACGGAGAAGCAGTTCAGTGGGTTGGCGGAGAAGCAGATTCCTCCGCTACTCTACGGAATGACAAACAAAATTACTTGCGGAATGACGTGCAAGCTGGGTTGCGGAATGACGAACGAAGTACGCGGCACAATGGAGAACAAGTTGGCGCGCGGCGCGTGACGGGGGTACGACTGCGCGATGGGCGGGTGATTCATGCGAGCGCGGTGGTGGTGACCACCGGGACGTTTCTCAACGGGATCATCCACTGCGGCGAGGAACAGTATGCTTCGGGGCGCAGTGGCGAGGCGGCAAGCGTCTTGCTGGGCGAAGCGCTGAAGCGGCTGGGGCTGCGCGGATGCAGGCTGAAGACGGGAACGCCGCCGCGGCTCGACGGACGCACCATCGACTGGACAAAATTTGTGGAGCAGCCGGGAGATGAGGATCCTACCCCGTTCAGCTTTAGAGCCGCTAATCAGCGAGTCAGCGAGTCAGCAGGGGCGTGGGTTCCGGCACTGCGGCAGGTGAGCTGCTACATTGCTACGACCACGCCGGAGACGCTGCGGATGATTCGCGAGAACGTGCATCGCTCGGCGATGTACTCCGGGAGGATTACCGGGGTGGGGCCGAGGTACTGCCCGTCGATTGAAGCCAAGATCGTGCAGTTTCCCGACAAAAAGCAGCACCAGTTCTTTCTGGAGCCGGAGGGGCTGAATACGCATGAGATCTACGTCAACGGTATGAGCACCAGCTTGCCGATGGAGGTGCAGGTGGCGATGGTACAGTCGATTCCGGGGCTTGAGAACGCCGAGATGCTGCGCCCCGGCTACGCCATCGAGTACGACGCAATTGATCCGACGGAGCTGGATCGGCGACTGGCGGCGAAGAAGTTTGACGGGCTGTTTTTGGCGGGGCAGATCAATGGCACCAGCGGCTATGAAGAGGCCGCCTGTCAGGGACTGATTGCGGGCATCAACGCGGCACTGTGGGTTCGGGCTCCGCTCGCCCCCCTCCATCGCGATAAAACTGCGATGGAGGGGGCACCCACAGCCCTGAGCGGAGAACAAGTCACGGGGTTCACGCTGGATCGGACGGAGGCTTACATCGGGATTCTGATCGACGATTTGATCTCGAAGGGGACTGACGAGCCTTACCGCATGTTTACTTCGCGGGCGGAGTTTCGTCTGCATCTGCGGATTGATAATGCCGACCGGAGATTGACTCCATACGGGCGGCGGCTGGGATTGATCGACGACGCGGCCTGGTCGGCATATGAGGCAAAGCAGACGAGGGCGGCTGCATTCGAGCGGCTGCTGACGACCACACGGGTTGCTGTGGATGCGCTGCCCGCGACTTTGCGCGAGTCGCTGCGCGGCGACGCGGGCGAACTGCACGCGCAGAGCTACGCCCAGATGCTGAAGCGTCCCGAGGTCACCCTTGAGGTGCTGTGGCCGGTGCTGTCTGCATTGATTGCGGCCGAGCCGGTGCTGAGGCTCTGGCTCGGCAAGTTGCCCGCGACGATGAAGCTGCCTGCGTGGGTGCGCAATGAGGTCAAGACGGTGGAGACGGAGATCAAGTACGCGGGCTATCTGGCTCAGCAGAGCAAGTCGATGGAGCGGCTGAGGCGCAACGAGGGGCGCGTGATTCCTGCGTGGTTCGACTACGCGGCCTGTAGCGGGCTTTCGCGCGAGATGGTCGAGACACTCGGGCGGGTGAGACCGCAGACGCTGGGACAGGCCAGCCGGATTCAGGGCGTGACCCCCGCGGCGGTCACGCTGGTCAACTGCTTCATTGAGATTCAGTCGCGACGGCGTGAGAGTGGTTCCTCGCTCGCTTCATTTTGAGTAGATGGTGCTGCCGGGGATCGTCTTCTCGATGGCGGGTTGCCTTGCTGTCGTCATGCGCCGCATCAACATGAGAAGATAGCAGGCATGGAATCGAACGGATTTGCAGTCGCTATTCTGGCCGCGGGCAAGGGCACGCGGCTCAACAGCAAGCGCCCCAAGGTGTTGCATAAGGTTGGCGGACGTGCGCTTCTGCTGCATGTCATCCACGCCGCCCGCGCGCTGGTCTCAGCCGAGCAGATCTACTGCATCGTAGGACACGAGGCCGAGCGCGTTGAGGCCGCCGTCGCATCGACTGGCGTACGCTTCGTCCTACAGGCTCAGCAGCGCGGCACAGGTCACGCCATGCAGGTTTTGAAGGCCGCGCTGGTCGCCTCCGGCGCACCTCTGCCGAAGCACTTGCTGGTGCTGTCGGGGGACGTGCCACTGATCCGCCCGGAGACGCTGGCCTCGTTGTGCGATCTGCATCTACAGGAACAGGCTGCGATGACGATTTTGACTGCCGTGCCCGGTGACCCCACCGGCTATGGTCGGGTCATTCGCCGAGCGGCTGACGCTCCCGAGGTTACAGCAATCATCGAGCAAAAGTCGCTCAAGCTGGAGCAACTGCCAGCGCCGGAGATCAATAGTGGCATCTACTGTTTCGAGACTGCTGCGTTGTTCGCCAAACTCGGAGAGCTTTCGACCGACAACGCGCACGGGGAGTTCTATCTGACGGACGTTGCTGCGCTACTGGTCGGCGACGGCAAGCGCGTGGTAGCGCACCGGGCCGCTAGCGTCGACGAGGTTCTGGGCGCGAACACCATCGCCGAGATGATGCATCTGGACGAGGCCATGCGCCTTGCCACGGCGCGACGGCTGATGGCGCAGGGCGTGACCATCTTTCGTCCCGATACCTGCGTCATCGATGCCGAGGTCGCGGTGGGTGCGGACACGGTTATCGAGCCGTACGTTCAGCTTCTCGGAGCCACGCACATTGGCTCGGAGTGCCTCGTCCGCTCCTACTCGGTAGTGCAGAATTCCACACTTGCCGACGGAGCCACCGTGCGCAACGGCTGCATTTTGGACCAGGCGGAGGTGGGCTCGGGCGCGATCATTGGACCCTACGCGCACCTGCGCCCGGAGAGCAGGATCGGCGAACAGGCTCACGTCGGCAACTTCTGCGAGACCAAGAAGACCACGCTGGGGCGCGGCTCCAAGGCCAACCACCTGACTTATCTTGGCGATGCGGTCATCGGCGAGGGCGTCAACGTGGGTGCTGGCGTCATCACCTGCAACTACGACGGGACACACAAGCACACCACCACCATCGGCAACGGAGCCTTCATCGGCTCAGACTCGACGTTGGTTGCGCCAGTCACGCTGGGCGACGAGGCGTATATTGGCGCAGGTTCCTGCATCACGCAATCGGTTCCAGCCGGAGCGCTGGCCATCACTCGCGCGCACCAAGTCACCAAGGCGGGTTGGGTTGCTGCCAAACGAGCCGCCAGAGACGCTAAGGCCGCCGGGCTGGCCACCGTCAAACCGAAGTAATTACATCTCTCCCGCAGTCTTAATCTGATGCCTTGCGCCGCTCTGCCGATAGACATTACTGACGGCACCCGCGACGCAGTGTGCGCTGTATGCGTCATGTCGTGGGTTTCCAACTGTCGCAGGTTGGGTGTCGCCGGTTGGGTGTCGCCGGTTGCGAAATTGTAAAGAAGTTTGGTCATGAGTTCACCCGACAAGTGCTGTGGAGTCCCGCACAGAAGTTGCTGGCGGGGGAGAAGATTGACTTATGCAGATCGAATCCGCGCAGATGTCGCAGCACGCCATGCCGACGCCGATGGAGTCGATCTATCAGCTCGACGCCGCTCCCGGACATCAGCAGCACATCCTTGTGGTCGATGATGATTCCTCAGTGTTGAATGTAATCACCCAAATACTCCAACATAGCGGCTACGATGTGACTGCTGTCTCGAACGCCGAAGACGCACTGCTGCATCTGCGTGACGATCCCGGTTGCGAACTGGTTCTGACCGACGTCATGATGCCGGATATTAATGGTTTCACGCTGCTTGATGTCATCGGACGCAATCACTCCAGCGTTCCGGTGGTTATGTTGACCGCGATGCATGACCTTCAGATCGTGGCCAACGCCTTTCGACACGGGGCCATTGACTACCTGCCCAAGCCCTTCAATCGTGCCCAGCTGTTGGAAGTTGTCGCCCGTAGTCTGGATCATGGACGCCTGCTCAAGCAGAACGTCGCCTACCGCCAGAATCTGGAACAGATCATCAATTTTCGCACCAGCCGTCTGCGCTCCACCATGCAGGATTTGGAGCGGAGCTACGACATTACGCTGGAGGCGATGGGCGACGCGCTCGACCTGCGCGACGCCGAGACCGAGGGCCACTCTCGCCGTGTGACGGCCTATACGGTCGCTCTGGCCCGTGAGATTGGCATCCAGCCCGACGCCCTGAGCACCATCGCCCGCGGAGCCTTTCTCCACGACATCGGCAAAATCTCCACACCCGACTCCATTCTGCTCAAGCCCGCCAAACTGACCCCGGAGGAGACCTCCATCATGCGCGAGCACTGCGTACGGGGATACGAGATGGTGCACAAAATCCCATTTCTGCTGGACGCAGCCGATCTCGTCTACTGTCACCACGAGAACTTCGATGGCTCCGGCTACCCGCGCGGACTGAAGGGCGAAGAAATTGTTCTCGGAGCGCGCATCTTTGCCGTAGCCGACACGCTCGACGCCATGACCAGTAACCGCCCCTACCGTCGCGCCCTGCCCTACATCGCGGCTCGGGATGAGATTCTGCGCTGTAGCGGAACCCAGTTCGATCCGCAGATCGTTCAGGTCTTTCTGCGCATTGCCGAGGAGACATGGGAGGTTCTGCGTCAAGAGGTGGAGCACGCTCCCGCCGGAACCCTCGGCGTTAAAACGTAGCGGGCGTCTCGGATCTGTCGTGGGGCAATTTGCCAGTCCTTCCACAGCCTTCCACTCAAATTTGGGCGTACTCCATCCCGCCAGTGCCAGAAATGCGATAGCCTCTGGTGGGATGAATAATTTTTACCGCAGACAGTGGGAAGCAGGACGAATGAAGCGACACAGAGCGCGCCCCGTCGCAGTAGTGGCGTCTTTTGCTGCGCTTGGGATGGGACTGCTGTGCGGATGCGCCAGTCCGGGACCGGTACGTGCACCATCGCTGATGCTGCCCAAAATTGCGACCGGGCTGGCAGCCAGCCGTGTGGGCGACGAGGTGAGGCTGCACTGGACGACGCCGGAGCGAACCACCGACAGGCTGCTGATTGCAGGACCGATTGAGGCAGAGATCTGTCGGGTGACGTTGGGCGTGGCTGCGGTTGCCCCTTCTAACGATGAGACGTCCAGATCGTGCTCCCCAGTCATCTTGCGCGAGCCTGTGACGCAGGGTGAGAGCGAGGCGGTGGATCGATTGCCAGCCGAGTTGACGACGGGAGCGGCCCATCTGCTCGCTTATCGGGTGCAACTGCGGAATGCGTCCGGGCGAACGGCGGGTGCAACGGCGGCGGTCTACGCGGTGGCTGGCGCTGCTCCGGAACCGGTCGAGGGGCTGCGCGCCAGCGCGGCCAAGACGGGAGTAGTACTAGAGTGGCGCGCAGCGGACGATCCGATTGAGCTGAATCGCACGTCGGTCGACAAAGCTGCTGGAACGACGAAGATGCCCACACAGACGCGCTTGCGCGTTGCCCCGGAGAATACCGCAAAAGAGACCGATGCAGGTGGGATTATCGACCGGACGGCACCGCTTGGGTCGTATCGCTACTCTGCGCAACGTGTGCGCACGGTTGAACTGGCAGGGCAGCGGCTGGAGATACGCAGCGTGGATTCAGCTGAGGTTGTGGTGGAGAGGAAAGACGCCTTTGCGCCAGAGGCTCCACTGGGGTTGGTCGCAGTGCCCGGATTAGCGGATCAGACAGCGGTTGCGGTTCCGGGGCAGGAAGCCGGGCAGCAGCCAGAGCATGGCTCGACTTCTTCAACCGCCGCACCGGCGATTGTTCCGGCGATTGACCTTTCATGGGAGCCGGATCTGGAGCCGCGCGTTGCAGGCTACTGTGTCTATCGGCGAGAGATGAACGGCACAGGGGTGGGTGTTTGGCGGCGACTCGACCCGGAGCCAGTGCCGACAGCGGCCTATCGCGACCTTGCAGTGGAGGCGAGACATCGTTATGCCTATCGAGTGACGGCAGTCGATGCGGCGGGCAACGAATCGGCCCCCAGCGGCGAGGTGGTGGAAACGGCTCCGGCACAGTGATCGAAACGCCCAGTGAAGCTCTGCGCAATGCCCATTCTTAATTTTTTAAGAACGGGACTTCAGTCCCATCGGAAGCTCTCTAGTGCGACAGAGGATTTCTGTGCGTGTTCGACGCTATCGTCACGCAATAATAGCGTCACTTCGGGCGATGGAATAAAATAGACCAATGCCGATCAACATGACCGCCCCGCTTGCCGCCGTCGACCTCGAGATTTTTAACCAGATTCAACACGAGGTCCTGCGCCAGCACGAGGGGTTGGAGATGATCGCCTCGGAGAACTTCGTCAGCCGCGCGGTGCTGGAGGCCGCCGGAACCGTCTTCACCAACAAGTACGCCGAGGGCTATCCTGGCAAGCGCTACTACGGCGGATGCGAGTTTGCAGACGTGGTGGAGAACCTCGCCCGCGACCGTGCCAAGAAGCTCTTCGGAGCCGAGCACGCCAACGTTCAGCCGCACTCCGGCTCGCAGGCCAATGCCGCCGCCTACATGAGTCTCTGCCAGCCCGGCGACACGATTCTGGGTCTCGACCTCGCTCACGGTGGCCATCTCACGCACGGCCACAAGCTGAACTTCTCCGGCAAGCTATACCGTGTCATCGGCTATCAGGTTCGCCGCGACACCGAGCGCATCGACTATGACGAGTTGGAAGCAACCGCCATCCGCGAGAAGCCCAAAGTCATCGTCGGCGGCGGCAGCGCCTACCCGCGGCAGTTCGACTTTCCCCGCATGCGCGAGATCGCAGATAAAGTCGGCGCATCGCTGTTCATCGATATGGCACACTTCGCCGGACTGGTCGCTGGCGGAGTTCATCCCTCGCCCGTGCCGCACGCCCACGTCGTCACCACCACGACACACAAGACCTTGCGCGGACCGCGCGCCGGACTGATTCTCTGTCGGCAGGACCTAGCCACCTCGATCGACCGCAGTGTCTTCCCCGGCCAGCAGGGCGGGCCGCTGATGCACATCGTCGCGGCCAAGGCCGTCGCGCTGGGTGAGGCGCTACAGCCAGAGTTCGCCGATTACGCGCGCCAGATCATCCTCAACGCGCAGACCTTGGCCGAGGCGCTCTCCGCCGAGGGCTACCGCATTATCTCCGGCGGCACCGACACGCATCTGATGCTGGTCGATGTCTTCCAGAAGGGCATTCTGGGCAGCGAGGCCGAGCACGCGCTGGGCGAGGCAGGAATCACGGTCAACAAGAACGCGATTCCCTTCGACGTCAATCCGCCGATGAAGCCCAGCGGAATCCGCATTGGCACTCCGGCCCTGACCACGCGCGGCATGAAGGAGCCCGAGATGCTCGTGATCGCCAAGTGGATCGTCTCCGCGCTCGAACATCGCTCGGACGCGGCCCATCTGGCCAAGATTCGCGCCGAGGTTCTGGATCTTGCCAATCGCTTCCCGCTCTATGCTTGGCTGCGCGCCTAGCATCTGGCTGTGCGAAGTTTTGGATAGCTGCGCGCGGCGTAGCTCTCGGTTCAGACTAAGCCGCACTCGGCGTCCAATGACAGGCCGAGTGGCTTATGATAAATGAAACTGGAGCGATTCATGACGACGCAATATTATTCGGGTCCGCAGTACAAAGGCAGGCTGCTCGGGTTCGTTCTGGCACTACTGCTGGGTGCTATAGGATTCGCTGTCTTCGCGCATCGTGCCCGCCACGGTATGGCAGACCGAATCGCCACGCTGCTGACCGGTCGCTCAAGGATTGGTGATAACTCAGCATCCGCCGTGGCGGAGAAGATTCAGCATCTGGGACGACTGGCTAACGTCCATTATTTGCTGTCAAACACGCTCGACAGCTCGACCCCGCTGGTCGTACAGGGCGATTTAATCGCTGGTGTAGATCTGACCCAGCTGACTGCGGAGAACATACGCATCGACGACTCCGGACGGGGCATTCACGTCCAACTGCCTTCCGCGCAGATCTTCTCCACCTCGCTCGAAGTGAATCCGCGCGCCTACAGCACGTCCTCCGTAGCACTGGTCCCAACCGGACAGAGCCTCACGCCCGACCTTCGCGCACGGGCAGAGCAGCGACTACAGCAGTCGGCACTGGATGGTGGAATTCTGACTACGGCGCACAGTAACGCTGTCCCAACCGTTTCCACGCTTCTTCGCTCGCTGGGATTTGAAACCGTCGAAGTCAACTGAATTTGCAGTCGGCCCAACCGTCGTGAATCTACATACCGAATCGACACGCGCACTAATTTCGCTCACGATCCACAACCTGATTGCGCTATGATTCTTGCATGAGGCTTTACTCAAAGCTCGACAAAGGTGGAAGCGCGTCTCAGAATTGCGACTCCGAAGTGGCTGAATCGCTTAGCGCGGTTGCTGAGGATCAGGACACAGATGGTGCGAAGAGTGAACGGCGTACTGGATCTCACCGCGAATCTGCCTGTGCATGCATCTCCGAGCAGTCGCATCTGCTGAAGACCGTCGGCTGGGTCTCGGCTGCTCTGGGAGCGGTGGCGCTCGGCCTGATTGTCGTACGAGAGTTGCGCCTGCGCTACAAGTTCAACCGGCGCACTCCCTACGATCTCTATGCCCACTCCGGCGATGAACTTTCCGACGCCGACTTTTTTGTCGGAATATAAGCCGCGTCGGAATTATTCGCTCGTGAGCGCTGAATAATCCGTCATGTGAGCTCGCCAATACTGGCGAAAACCGCCTCATCGCTGCAATACTGAAAGAGATCGAATTGCCTGTCCTTCATCGGCGTCGGGCATAAGACTCAGGGTGGAGGATCTCTGTTGGCAAGATTGTTTGCTCCGAGAGAATTCAGTCGGGCGAAGGAATGGATCAACCAATGGCACCCATAGTCACACTCCAGTCCGAAATTAATACAAAGTCATTTGAAAAGACTCTGGCCAGCGCCAACTCCACCATGATGTTCAGTGAGGTCTTTTCGCTGGCAGTCGACAGCTTCTGCGCCAGCAAAGCGCGATTCATGCTCACCATGTTGGGCATGGTCATCGGCTCGGCCTCCATCATTCTGGTGGTCACCGTGGGTATGACCGGCAAGCAGTACGCGCTGGAGACCATCTCCAACATCGGCCCCAACAAGATCGAGATGCAGTACAGCGGCGGCAGCATCATCGGCCCGGACAACACCACCACGCCCGACTACATGACCCGCGAGGACATGGAAGCAGTACACAATTCCGTCCCCGGCATCGTCGCCTACTCGCCCATGCTGGAGGACCACGACCCAATCAGCATCGGCGGAGGCATCACGCAGGAGACAATGTTGCTGGGGGTATCGCCGCAGTACAAGGAGGTGCGTGATCTAGTGGTCCTCTCTGGGCGTTTCTTCGACGATCAGGACGCCAGTTCGCACACCAAGGTTACGGTGATGCACCTGCCGCTGGCCATCCAGCTCTACGGCAGCGCGCAGGCCGCAGTCGACAAGACCATCTCCATCCGCGGCATTCCCCTCACCATCATCGGTGTATTCAAGGAGAATACCGACACCTACGGCCAATCCGAGATCCATGACCAGACCATTCTGATCCCCTACGAGGTCGCTCGCTACTTCACTGGCAGCGACAACCTGAAAGAAATCTTCTTCAAGATGGCCGACTCCAGTATGGTCGAGCCTGCAGCCAAGCAGATCACCGCTCTGATCAAGAGCCGCCATCGCCCCAACAGCATCTACCACCCCGAGACCATGACCGAAATTCTCGTCACCATGAAATCGGTTGCCGACGACCTGACGCTGGTGCTGTTTTTCGCCGCGCTCATCACACTGATCGTTGGCGGCGTTGGCATCATGAACAGCATGTTGGCCAACGTGCAGGCGCGCACCCGGGAGATCGGCATCCGCAAGGCGCTGGGCGCGACCCGCCGCGAGATTCGCCTACAGTTCCTCACCGAATCGGTCTTCCTATCGCTTTCGGGAGGTATCGTGGGCACTCTGATTGGTCTCGGCATTCCCCTCGCAATCGGCTGGCTAACTCCCTACAAGATTCCTGTTGCCTGGCTGGCTGCTCCCATTGCGCTGGCGACCGCAGTCGTCGTTGGCGTCATCTTCGGTACCGTCCCGGCCAATCGAGCTGCTCGACTCGATCCAGTCGAAACGCTCAAGTACGAGTAAGGCTCAGGGCATCCCCCTCTTCCCCTGTGCTGACCCTGCTTCCTCAACAGAGGCTGTAGCAGGGTGATCTCACCCATCGCGTGAGACAAAGGCGCTTGCGCCAGATCCGGCCTCTGATAGGGTTGAATAATGTGCAGTAGATTTACAGCGGGAGATTGCAATTTGAGCAGTGAGGTTGGAGCGGAGTTTTCAGCGGCGGTGACGGATATTCAGATGGAGTCGCAGGCGGGCGCGTCGGCGCGCTGGCGGATGGCGCTGGACCGCACAGGCTTCCGGGTGGGCGATGTGGGCGCGCTGCACGCGGTCTCGCGCAGCGGAACACACATCGAGGTTCCCGTGCTGGAGGTAGTCACGGACGAGTCGGGCGATCTGTGGCATGTCGTCGAGAAGCCACTGGCCGCTGGCACCGACGTTGTCGGTCGAGTCGCGCGCTGAACCGCGCTACAGCGCGTGCTTTTTCGCATTACTACTGAAGAACAATACCAGCGGAATACAGAGCAGTGCGAGCGATCCCAGCAGGCGGAAGTTGTCGGCGTAAGCCAGCAGGGATGCCTGCTGTTGAAGGTTTCGATAGATCATACCCAAAGCCTTGCGATGAGCGTCATAGCTACCCAAACCGCTCGCGCTGAACTTTGCCTGCAGGCCCAGCAGCGCGTTGGTGGCAGCAGAGCTTTCCGCCGTGAGATGCGTGGCGAGATAGCTCTGATGACTCTGCGATCCGCGCACCAGCATGGTGGTGACGCTGGCGATCCCGATGCTCCCTCCTATATTGCGCATCAGGTTGTAGACGCCCGCAGCGTTGCCGATCTCGCTTTTGCGTAACCGGCTCATGGTCAGGGTCGTCATGGGGACAAAGATGAATCCGCCGGAGAATCCATTGATCAGGTTGGGCAGGACAACCGAAGTCATAGAGATTCCCAGATTGATGTGACTCAGCAGAAACGTTGAGTAACCAAAGATCGCGAAGCCAAACGCGATCAGGATGCGGCCGTCGATTTTTTTGACCAGTAACCCCGCCAACATCATCGAGACCATTGCGCCGATGCCGCGCGGACTGACCGACAGACCACTGCTCATCGCCGAATAACCCATCATGGTTTGCAGGAAGAGCGGCAGAATCGCGGTGGTCCCGTAGAGGACAAAGCCGTAGATGGCTGTGATGAGAGTACCAACGGCAAAGTTCCGGTTGGCCAGAATTCGCAGTTGCACAATAGGTTCGCGGGTGGCAAACTCGCGCACGATGAAGCCTATTATAGCGGCGGCGCAGATGGCCGTGAGCCACCGAATCCAGACAGCGTCAAACCAATCCGCCTCCTGCCCCTTGTCCAGCAGAAGTTGCAGCGCGCCCAGCCATAGGGCCATCAGGCCAAAGCCGAGATAATCGATGGCGCCGCGAAACGCCTGCCGAATATAGGGGGGGTCTTCGATAAACGTCTTCGCCATATACAGGGCCAGAATACCGACAGGAAGGTTGATGTAGAAGATCCAGCGCCAGGAGTAGCTATCGGTAATCCAGCCGCCGAGGGTTGGGCCGATGACCGGCGCGACCACAATGCCAACACCATAGACGGCCATCGCAGTGCCATGCTGGCTGGGCGGAAAGCTCTCCAACAGAATGGATTGGGCCAGCGGCTGCATCCCCCCTCCGCCGAGTCCCTGTAGAACCCGGGCGACGATCAGCATGGGCATATTGAAGGCCATGCCGCACATTACTGAGGCTGCAGTGAAGGTGAGAATCGAGAGCATCAACAGACGCTTGCGTCCGATGCGCCGCGCAATCCATCCGCTGGCCGGCAGCATGATGGCGTTTGAGACCAGATAGCTGGTCAGCACCCAGGTCGACTCGTCGGTGGAGGCCGAAAGGTTGCCCGCAATGTGCGGCAGTGCGACGTTGGCCACCGACGAATCCAGAACCACCATGAACATGGCAATCATCACCGATGCGGCGATGGCCCAGGGATTCGAGGAAGACTTCCACTCGGCGTGTTCCGCTGCGCGTTTGCGGTCTGCGGAATGCGCCATAGCGACGCTCGGGCTGATTTGATTGGTCGTGGCTTATGCTCCGAGGGGTTGCGTCGCTGGCGAGCGTGCCAGATGAAATTGCTACTGACTATACAGTCAGTATACTGTACTGAATAGTCACAAAGCGCCATAAGGTGAGATCGCTCAACAGGAATCGGATGAAGACCAAACAACAGATCGTCGGCGAGTTTCGTCGCAAGGAGATCGTCGATGCGGCGCGTTCGGTCTTTGCGCGCAAGGGATTCAGTGGCGCGATTGTGGACGAGATCGCGAAGGACGCCGGGGTCGCCAAGGGAACCGTCTATCTGTACTTCCGCTCCAAGAAGGAGATCTACCGCGCTGTTCTGCACGACGACATGGAGTCGCTGAATCGCAGTACGCAGCAGCGAATCGACGCGGCAAAGGGATTGCGGGGCAAGATCGAGGCATTTATTCTGGCGCGGCTAGAGAACGCAGAGACCAAGAAGGAGTTCTTCCAGATCATGGACAGCGATCTGGGCGGGATGTCTTTCACGCGCAAGCAGTACCGCGATTGGTTGAGGGAGCCAGTGCTTCGTCTGGCCGAGGCGATCGAGCGGGCAAGCCGACGCGGGGAGATTCGCCGCGTACCATCGGAGCGTGTGGCGTGGATGATCGCCGACATGACCCGCGGAACCATTCAGCGTCGTCTGCTGGCGCATAGCGAAGCTTCGCCGAGTGAGGACATCAAGTTTCTGCGCAACTTCATCTGCGCGGCTCTGGCAATCGACGGAAACGAGAAGCGCTGAATATCTCGCAGGAGAGATCGTTCTCCTGCTCGCGCGGACGGCGACGCGTTTAGATTACGACAGGAACGCAACAAGGCATAGAATAGGTGCGTGATACATTCCTTCGAAGTCGGCTCCGTACCGGTTGGCCACGGCCAACTCTTCCTGATTGCAGGGCCATGCGTGATCGAGTCGGAGACCCACGCGCGCACGATGGCCGATGCGATCCAGCGCATCACGTCTGACCTTGGCATCGCCTACATCTTCAAGGCCAGCTACGACAAGGCAAATCGCACCAGCATTCGCAGCTTTCGCGGACCGGGGCTGATCGAAGGCGCGCGGATTCTGCGCGCTATTGCGGAGAGCAACGGCCTGCCGATTTTGACCGACGTGCATACGCCGGAGGATTGTCTACGACTGACCAAGGCGCTGGGGCCAATCGAAGCGGTCTTGCAGATTCCTGCGTTTCTCTGCCGCCAGACCGACCTGCTGGTTGCGGCGGCGCATACGGGGCGTGCAATCAACATCAAGAAGGGACAGTTTGTTGCGCCAGCCGATATGCAGTACGCCGTGCTGAAGGTGCGCGACACCATCGCCGCTCTGAGCAGCGGAATCGGCAAGACGGCGCGCGTGATGCTCACCGAGCGCGGAGCCAGCTTCGGATACAACAATCTGGTGGTCGACATGCGCTCGCTGCCGACGATGCGGCGGTTCGCGCCGGTTATCTTCGACGCAACCCACTCGGTGCAGACGCCGTCTGCGGCTAATGGAGTGAGCGGCGGTCAGCCGGAGTTTATCCCGGTGCTGGCGCGGGCGGCTGTGGCGGCTGGCATCGATGGCCTCTTTCTGGAGGTCCACGACGATCCTACACACGCCAAGTCCGATGGAGCGAACGCGCTGCGTTTGGATAAGCTGAAGGCACTGCTCGAACAACTGCTCGCTGTCCACGCTGCGATCTCGACAAAATAGCTACAAGCTGCAAAGTCCGCACCAGGATCGGGACGGCGGGGTCCCCCCCCGCCGTCCTCTCTATTTCTCATACTTTCTTTCCGCATTTCCTATAGCCTGCCCAACGAATTCAACCTGTAAGCGCTACTCGTTGTCAGCCGTCCCGGACTCTGCGGCGGCCTCATCACCGCCGGTGGTTGTGACGGGCAGGGAGCCGGGCTGGCCTTTGACGCGCACGACGGTGATCTTCTCGAAGCCCTCTTTGAAGGTTGGCGGCTTCAGGCGCTCTGCCATTTTGTGCATCACCTCGTCGCTTACCTGACGGTCGCGTTTGGCGTTGCGTTCCAGGCAGACGGCCAGCGGCACGTCGAAGAAGACGGCCTGCACCTCGTATCCGAAGCTCTTGGCCATCTTAATCCATTGCTTGCGTTCGTGGATGCTGAGGTTGGTTGCGTCGACGTAGTTCCACGGCATCTTGGCTATCAGTCGTGCCCGCAGCAGGCTGCGCAGCGTCGAGAAGACCAGCCCCTGGTAGCGCTGTTCGGTGATGTCGTCGAAGAGCAAGCTGCGCAGCAGGTCGCTCGACAGTGGCGTCACGCCGCGACGCTTATACCAGGTCGTCTTGCCCGATCCGGGCAGTCCGATGGCCAGCACGACGTAACCGCGCGGCTCCTTGGCGCTGACAGCGGTCTGCTCGTCTGGCGGCGTGGCCAGAGACTCCGGCTGCGTCTCGACGACCATCTTCCGCGCCGCATCCGCAAGGACCGGCGCAACAGGTGCGGCCTGCGCAGATCGAGCCCGTGGCGGTCTTGCCACACGCTGAGCCCTTACCGGCTCGACCGTTGCTGCTGTCTCGACCGACTCAGCAGCTTGCGTCGGCGACGGTTTGTCTTCCACCGCTAGAGGCTCCGGGTAATCGGGGCGCAGCGGAGCAGGTTGATTCGAGGGCAGTTCCTGCCCACTCTTTCCAGTGGACTCCGATTCGTTCGGGCCACGTCTGGAACGTCTTTTCATGAGGTCGCGAGTCCAATCGCGCAGATTGCGCATACGTCGCTTGTAACACATCTGCACTGCACAAAGGAAATGCCGCGCACCATCTCCGCCACTCCCCGAGTGATTTGATGCACGATTGCGAGCATGCGATCCCCGCCGAATCTCTCCCGAATTGGAATCGTAAAGCCAGTTCCGATCCCCACAATAAGTGATCGCGCTCACACTTGTTTGCCGAAACGTTTTACCTGAGCTAACCACCGGTGATACCATCAAATCGGTAGCAATCACCGGACAATTCGGCGCGTCATGTACTCTCGCGCAACACGTCAGCAAAGAACACATCAGACTGATTCCAATCAGACAGGAGCAATCGAACATGGCTGTAAAGGTAGGCATTAACGGCTTCGGCCGCATCGGACGCAACGTCTTCC
>CAZPZL010000001.1:0-28821 GCA_964590925.1 uncultured Granulicella sp. | reverse complement strand
CGATTCGCAAATCACGTGTTTCGTTGTACACATTTACCGCTGTCGTTCGCCGCAGATCGTGTGGCACTATTCGCCTGTTGATTCCCAGTCTCCGCCTCAATTTTTTTAGAGTAAGACGCATACTGTTTGCTAAAATCTTTCCGTCAGGATGCAGTTGACACACGAACGGCGTATCCGCATCTAGGTTTGCGAGTGGTCGGAGTATTGCGTCCAGTTCATCCGTCACTGGTAGACTCATCTCCCTGCCCTTTTTCGTTCTGAACGTCAGCGTTCGCGCGTCTGCATCATAGTTTCGTGGTGCCATAGCCGCCGCCGTTCCGCTTCTCATAGCAAGGTCTGAACACATCATTAGCCAGCACTTTATGTGCGCTGGTGCCGCCTTCAAAATCCGTTCCAATTCACCCTCTGTTATGACCACGTTGCGCGGCACTGGACAATCCACCTTTGGTAGTGAGCTGTATACCCTTGGCGCGCCATAATCTTCACTCATCCACACCAACAGTCGTTTTAGCGCGCTTCGATAGATGTACCGTGTCGTTGGCGCGAATCTTCGCATTCCATCTATCGCTTTTGCCACGTCTATTGCACTAATTTCGTCGATTCGCTTCCATCCTGCGACGCTGCTAAGTTCCCTTGTTGCCGCTTTGTTTGCGTCGTGATCTGGGTTTTTTGCTGGCCAGTAGGCACGGCACACTTCGGCGACCGTTGGACCGTGCCCTGATTTTTTCCCGGCCTTGCCTTCGCTTTCTGCTCTAATTCGTAGCGCGTCGCCTCTTCTGCTGTTTGAAACGACTTCCGCTTCCGCTTGCCCCTCTTGTCGTACCAGTCTGCGTAAAACCGATTATGCTCCTGATGCACTAGACACCTCTGGACAGTTCAAATTCGCTCGCTCTGTGGCTGTTTATATGGTCATGGACAGTTTCGATCCTATAATACGAATCTGTGAGCCTACGAAGCCAAGGATCGGGAATGAACGAGGCGGCAGAAGAGACGGTGGCGAGACTACGGCTGTCCGTGATTGTGCCAGCGAGGAATGAGATGGCTGGACTGGGCGAGTGCTTGCGCTCGCTGGGATCGCAGTCGGAGGTGGGATTTGCGCTCGGCGCGGAGTGGGAACTGATCGTCGTCGACGACGATTCGTCCGATAGAACGCGAGAGATCGCCGAGGGAATTGCGCGCGAGACGAATGAGGCCGCAGAGCGCGCTGGCGTGGTTGTGTTGGAGGCTCCCGCGTTGGACCAGAGCCCGCACGGAGGATTTACCGGCAAGACAAACGCTTGCTGGGCCGGAGCGCAAAGAGCGCGGGGAGCATGGCTGCTGTTTACCGACGCCGACACAATTCATGAGCCGGGCGATCTATCGCGGGCCATACACGAGGCCGAGAAGTATGAGGCGGCAATGCTGAGTTATTCGCCACGGCAGATTGTAACGGGATTCTGGCAGCGGGCGGTGATGCCGCTGGTCTACTCGGAGTTGGCGAGCGCCTACCCGCCGAAGCTGGTGAGCGATGCATCGAGTCGCGTGGCCGCGGCCAATGGGCAGTTTCTGCTGATCGAGCGCGAGGCCTACTTTGACGTGGGAGGACATCGTGCAGTAAGCCAGGAGATTCTGGAGGACGTGGCGCTGGCGCGCAAGTTCAAGCGCGCGAAGCATGGGATTCGCTTTCGCTACGCACCAGACGCGCTCGCCACGCGGATGTATCGCACACTGCCAGAGATGGTCGAGGGATGGACAAAGAATCTGGCGCTGCTGTTTCCCAGCCCGCTGGCTCTGGCAGCGTGGCGAGGGCTGGACCTGTTGCTGTACATCGGGTTGCCGCTGGTAATGGTGGGATTGCCGTTGGTCACGCTGGGATTGCCAGCGACGCGGGTGTGGCTGGCGACGGGATTGATCGGGCTGCTTTGGCTGCGCACACTAGGGCGATTCTATGTGCGCGTAGCACGGTCAAACTTTGCAGCTGTTGATATAGCGATTTCGATTCTCGGCGTGCCTTTCTTTTGCTGGCTGCTGGTGCGCAGCTTTTTACACCATCGCGTGACGCGGTTGGTCGCATGGAAGGGACGAAGCTACAGAATTTGAGCGCTGCGGTTACGACGCATCCATGCTGCGACTGGTACATCTAATCGAGTGAATAGATGAGCGGAACTTTCGATTGAGCTTTGGGCAATGATCTGAGAGTCAGCGGCGGCAAACGAGGCAGAATGATTCTTCTAACACGGAAGGCTGAGTTTTCTTCAGCACACTATTACTGGCGCGAGGCGTGGAGCGAAGAGGAGAACACGCGCGTCTTCGGGCGGTGCGCAAATAAGAATGGCCATGGGCACAACTACACGCTGGAGGTGACCGTCGCTGGCGATGTCGATGTGGTAACAGGCTTTGTCGTCGACCTGAAGGAGTTGAAGGAAATTATCGAGCGCGAGGTGGTCAGTGTATACGACCATCGACATCTGAATCTGGAGGTGCCGGAGTTTGCTGCGGTGACCGGAGTGATTCCGACGACCGAGAACATTGCCATTGCCATCTGGCGTCGGTTGGAGGGTAAGATACCCGGTGCAAAGCTGCATCGCGTGCGGGTATATGAGATAGCGGACCTGTTTGCGGACTACTACGGAGAGCAATGACGGCGGGCCTTTCTATTGCTGGACGACAAGGCGAGGGGCGACAGGCAATCGTCCCGCGAGCTTATCTCTCGCGGACGTATCGCGTGAGCGCGTCGCATCGGCTGCACTCAGAGGCGTTTGGTGCGGAACAGAATCGAACGATCTATGGCAAATGTAATAATCCGCATGGGCATGGGCATAACTATACTGTCGAGGTGACGGTGGGCGGGCCAGTGAACGCAGAGACTGGGATGGTCTGCAATCTGGGCGAGTTGGACAAGTTTGCACGCGTGCATCTCATCAAGCGATTCGATCAAACGAACCTGAATGCGCTGGAGGAGTTTCGCGGAGTGGTTCCGACGACGGAGAACTTTACCGCTGTGGTATATGGAATCTTCAATAAATTTGAAGGTGCGAGAGTTATACAGGTGAAGATCGAAGAGACGGGAAACAATTCGTTCGAGATGGGCGAGGAGTTGGGGAGAGGTTGAGACATTATGAGAGCAGAGACAGCTTTGCCTGTTGGCATGGCGACGACAATAGAAGCGAGTCCAACCACAGAGTTGGCTGTAGCATCGTTATCTACAGCAGAGCTGTATCGTGAGCTGCTGCGGCGGCTTGGCGAAGATCCCGCGCGCCAGGGACTGGTGGATACGCCGGGACGGATGGAAAAGGCGATGGCGTTTCTGACCCAGGGCTACGCAATGGATGTATCAACGGTGTTGAACGACGCACTGTTCGATGAAAAATACGACGAGATGGTGATCGTCAAGGACATCGAGTTCTACTCCATGTGCGAGCATCATCTGCTGCCCTTCTTCGGTCAGGCGCATGTGGCCTATGTACCCAACGGACGCGTAATCGGGCTGTCGAAGATTCCGCGGCTGGTGGAGATGTTTGCGCGACGCCTACAGGTGCAGGAGCGGATGACGACCGAGATCGCAGATGCGATTGATGCGGCCATTGCACCGCAGGGAGTGGGCGTGATCGTCGAAGCCGAACACCTGTGCATGATGATGCGCGGGGTCCAGACGCAGCGCTCGACCACAGTGACTTCGGCGATGCGCGGAGTCTTCAAGACTCAGGTGCAGACGCGCAACGAGTTTCTATCGCTGGTCAGACACAACGGACGCGAGCGATAGAATGAGGCGGGAGATGCTATGTTGCCTTTGAAGGAAATGTCGCTGGTTGCATCGCTCGCAGGAGCCTCGGCAGTTCTGGCGTGGCGCGTACAAGAGGGACGCACAGCCGTCACATTGCGTAAAATTCTGATTCCTCCGCTGGGCATGGCGACGGGCTTCTCGATGTTTGTGGTGCGCGACTTTCGCATACCGCTGCTGTGGGCGCTGTGCGCGTTTTTGCTGGGCGCAATAGGACTGGCTTATCCGCTGCTGCGCACTTCGCGACTGGTGTGCGACGGCAAGACGATCATGATGCAGCGGTCAAACGCATTTTTTCTGGTAGTGATTGGGCTGGCCGCAGTGCGCATCCTGGCGCATGGCTATCTGGATCGCTTCGTCGACGTGAAGCAGACGGCTGCGCTATTCTTCGTGCTGGCGTTTGGCATGATTCTGCGATGGCGGCTGTGGATGTACTTCGAGTATCGTCAACTAACATCGAAAATTTGACTGCGCTGCTGGGCCGGTGGTTCGTCGCCGGCCAGGCCGAGACTTCAACCCTGGTCTAGGGAAGGTCTGAACAGTATCCAAAGATTCCCTCAGAAGCCAAAGCGCCGTTGACGTTGCGCAACTTGCGCCAGGACAAAGTCTCGCCCTATTAGATCGAGGACTTATGCAGCGATTTCTAGAGTTCGGATACGACTAGGCAGACGCGGCCCACGATGTAGTCCGCTGGCGTTTCGTGCGAGCCGAGCGCAAGCAGTTGAACTGGGAAGGCAAGAGAGAGCGGACGGAGAATGAGTCTTCCATCGTCGAACTCAACGTATCGCAGGACAAGGCCTGCGCCACAACGCACAGCATAGAGAGTTCGCTGCTGCGCGCGGTAGGGCGCAAGCGAGTTATAGTGCCGATCCAGTACTACGATGGCCCCTGCGGCGATCATAGGCTCCATAGCAGCAGTCTGCTGCGCGTCGGCGCGAACGGCGAGGAAACGCTGCCAATTAATGCACTTCAAAGAGGGGCGAGAGCGATTGTCCTGAAGGCGCGACGCTGAGACGTGAATGGTCTCAATTACCGCACCAGGGCGTACCAGAGCCTCATCCATCGCCGTCGAAGGCGAGACAACCGGAATCGTATCAATGGGATCGGATGCTGGCGGGGATGATGCAGCGCTGAGATCCAAAGGCATGAGCTGATCTACTGAGAGGTCTTGAGCCGCAAGGACACGGTCAAGCCCATCGAGAGAGAGCGCGCGCTTGCGGTTAAGAAAATTTGAGATATGGGCTTGGCGGAAGCCCGCTTGTCGAGCGAGGCCAGTACCAGTGAGTGTGCCAAGTTCAATACGGCGGGTCAGTTCGAGGCGGAGGAGTTCGTGAAGATCTTGAAAATTCATAGGGTGGAGTTTTCCTGTTGACGAACCATATCATTTTGCAAGACGAATTTAAAGCGAAATATTGCAATCCGCAATGTATTTCATGAATTTCGGACTAAATTGTATTAGAAATTTCAAATATTTGCCTCCGTAAGAATAATCTTGACATAAAAGTTGTCGAAAGCTATAACTTTTAGACTTTCTGTTCCTGTATTGGGAAGAGGCAAGTGTCACTTTGGGAATTACAAGCTCCACCCCCACCAGATAGGAGTGAAGAGAAGTGCAAGGGTGGAGGAGAAATAATTCCGGAGTATCTGAAGACGGCGGATTGAACGACAACAAATAGGCTCCGAGACTGCACCGATGAGGCCAAAGTGCTTTGCGGGGACAGCATCGGAACCTCATAGCAACCTGAGCGAGCCCCTTCGACCGCTGAAAAATACTGAGGCTCGCCGGGGGATAAGTGTGCCTTGGAGAATACACAATGAAGTACTTGCGCTTGGAACTGAAGGTTTGCGAAGGCTGTGGAGCTCTTTGGCTCCGATCAGGATTAGTGGATGGCGTATATTGCCGGACTTGCAGTTGCCATCTGTCAAACTATCCAGCAGCAAAGGGGAAACATGCGGGCGGACGGCCACGACGTCTGTCGCGTACCTCCGCTTGTTTTGCGAGTCATCAGCGCGCGGGCGGTGCTCGATGAGCGCCGCTGCGGCAGTTCTGCCGTTTATCTGGGCGGTTGGAGACGAGCAATATAAGACAAAGGCAACACCTCAAGCGCCGGTAAAGCCTCAGGTGGCGTTTTACCGGAAGTACACCGAAGCGATGCTGCAACGCTATGCACGAATGTCGATGGAGGCGGGGAAGGTACCATCTCTGCTAGGTCAGGAGATGTTTCGCGGGAAGGTAACCAACTATAAGGTTGATAGCTTCGAAGATGTTGTCATCTATCTTCATGATGTTGACCGATGTTTACAGAAATTAGGCCGACAACAGCGGGATCTGATCTCGCGGATCTGCCTACAGCAGTACACGCTGAGCGAGACGGCGGACATGTTGGGGCTGAAACCAAGAACTGTGATTCGTCGCTACGGTCAGGCAGTTGATACCCTGACCGGCATCTTTCTCGAGGTGAAATTGTTGGAGCCTCTGAAATGTTGTCAAGGGGGTCGAAGTCGCAATTTTGGCTTAAGTAATTGATTACAAATGAGAAAATAATTTTTAAAAGTTGGCATACTAGTTATGGTGAACCTGTTATTCTGAATATGTAAGTGAAAGGAAGCGGGAGCGCGCCGATAGGCAGTCGCTCCCGTTCCGCTTTTCTGGGGCTGTTGTGGAGGAGCCGATGGGTGAATCGGCTGGGCCTATCGAACCGGAAACTGTTGCACGAAATACCACAGGCACAGGCAAGCACTGGGTTGGTATCTGTTCGAGAACCTGCGAACGGGGCTAACGATGTGCGTGAGCATGGGGACGTCTGCCGGAAATAACTAGTAGACAAGAGAAGAAACAAAGGCAATCGAGGAGGTGGCATGAAGTATGCGGCGGAACTTCATCGGCGATGCGCGGGAGTAACGAAGGCTCGGACAGCTACAAGCAATCTCAGGCTGCGCGATCCGGACAAACTGGCGATGCATGCCATGGCGGTGGAGTTTCCTTTGGTACATGGACATCCCAACCGCCTGCCGTTTGAAGGTGTGTTGACGCTTGTGGACGTGGCCAGCGACAAAGCTCCCAGCGGAGCCAGAGGACATCGCGTGGTCCTTACGCGAGCAGCGGCCGAGGCGGCACTGCCAAGCCTGCTCGGCATGGCAGTGGACTACAAGGCAGGCTGGGACGGGCATGATGCCCGCCAGAAGTGCGGCATTATTACATCCGCAGAGTTGGATGGACGGCAACTGACGGTAGCGGGATTCGTCTTCAGCAAGGACTTTCCCGAGATCGAACAGAGACTGGGCATTGAAGGCTCGATGGGCATGAGCTACGAATTGGCCGATGCTCATGTGGCGGATATGCAGGCATCGGTGTGGACCTTGACGCGGGCGACGTTTACTGGCGCGGCGATTCTGCTGCGGGATAAGGCGGCGTACCGGGGAACAAGTTTCCGACTGGGGTGCGGCTCTGTAGCAGAACGAGCTACAGCGTTGCGCGTAGCGAAAATGCAACGTTCGTAGATTACAGCCGCTCCAGAATCACTGGAGACCACTTTATTGCCTGAACAGATCTAACAAGTTGTCAATCGAAAGGATAATTGTGACATTTACAGGCGTATTGCAAACCATTGGCAAGGAATTTGAGAAGGGGCTGACGTGGGCCGTTCAGTATGCCGTCCCCGTAGAAAAGCTGGTCGCGCTACTCTTTCCGGCGTCGGCCCCGGCGGCGACCACCCTGGCCGACGCAACAACCTTGATCCAGAATGCGGTGCTTGAAGTCGAACAGAAGTATGCCGCTTCTAGCGCGCAAAATGGCACGGGAGCACAAAAGCTGGCGGAGGTCATGACGCTGACTAGCTCTGCGGTGACAGCGCTTCTTAAGCAGGCGGGAGTTACGGCAGACACATCGTACGTGCAGAGCCTGGTCTCCGCAGTGGTGGCCATCCTCAACGTGCAGGCCATGCCAACCACAGCTTAGAGCATTTTCACGCCTGCCATAGAGCGAAAGTTATTGTCATTTCGCAGCGAAGCGGACCAGCGTATGAATTGGAAAATCGCTGGCGGCGATGCGTCGACGAAAAAACAAAAGGAGACAGTATGGAGATGGAGATGAAGGACGATTTGGGTTTGACGATGGATCGGCTGGCTGCCGCCGCCGACATGCTGGAGCGAGTGGCGGAGCAGCTTGCACAGAGGCAGAGTGTATTTGCCGACGACGCCGAGGCGAAGATCAATCGCATCGTAGCTACCGTCGAAGCGCATCGCGAGGCTGAGTTAGAGGAAAAGCTGGCTGAGGCTGAGTTGAAGATTGCGGAGTTGCAGGCTCGTGGTGCTACCGACGCACCCGCATCTGGCCGCAAGACGCTGCCCACGACAATGTCGAATCTGCTCTCAAAGCAGGGCGTGACGTTGGACTCTCTGGAAGCCGGGTCGCTTGACGCCGCACTGTGCAGTCTGAGCGTTGAGCAGAGAATCGCCGTGAAGTCGCAGCTGATTCGCGCTGGGCTATTGGGCTAAATAGCTGGAGCGAATGAACTGCTTCGCTGTATGCAATCGAATATGAGTTCGGTTCGATTGTGAGACGGATCGTGGCATAACGATGAAAGAACAGACGCGGCCAAGGCTGCGTCTTTTGAATTTAAAGGGGATAAGGATGAACGCGAAGTTTACTCAGATTAGCGCGGCGGCAGATTACATTGGTCCGGGAGCGATTGAAGTCCCGTTGTACCAGACGGAAATTATGGATATCGTTCGTCGTCGCGGCATCTTTGGCCAGCGCATCAAGCAAGTTCCAGCAACCGGCCATCCATCACGATTCTTTGAGGAGACGGCGATTCCGTCTCCTGCTGCCGCCTCGGGCTTCGTCGATCCGCGCAACATCGTTGCGCCGGTTGTCAGTCCTACACGGATTGAGCACAGTGTTCCGTTGAAGGCTCTGGTTGCACAGATTAACTACAATCTCTTCGATCTGGAGCTGGGCCAGCAGCAGTCTCAGTTTGCATATCTTCAGGCCAAGGATCTAACCGATACAGTGGATGGCGTCCTGCGCACGCATGATGTTGCCCTGTGGAACGGCACAGACACCAGCCTCAGCTCGCCGACCACTGCACAGTATTTCGGTGCAGCCGCGCAGATTGCTGGCGGTGGCAACACCGTCTCGATCGGGGCTACCCAGAGCATCGTCGATGGATTCAAATCGACGGTTGCACAGATGGTATCGAACAGCTCTTTTGGAGTTCGTCCGACGGCCATCTATGCCAATCCGGTGCTGCTCGACTTGATTGATCGCGAGATGAAGACCGAATTCAATGTCGTACTCAACACCAGGGACATTGGCGCAGGCTTCACCGTGAAGACATTGTCAACCCAGGCCGGCGATCTGCCACTGATCCCGGAGTGGACGCTGCCCTATACCGGCACGCCAGGTTCGGGCAGCGCGGTTCTGCCCGCCTACATCGTCACCGAGGACCTGATCGAGTACCACTGGCTGAGCGATCCGAATCCGCGAATCTTCCAGCTTGGTGTACCCGGATCGCTGGCCTCGCAGTACGTGGTGGTCAAGTTCGGCGCCGTGGTGGTGAAAGGTGCCAACTACGCGCACTATCAGGTGCTGGTCGATCGCTAGGCGCAATAAGTTTGCGGCGAGTCGATGGGGTGTCGGCTATCCGCAACAACGCGCGACAATGCAGACCGTGCCCATGGACGGCTGCTTCCGACGCTGATCATACGCGAAGAAGCAGCGATGGCCGGGGCCAACCAGCTCTGGGGCACCGTCCGCAAGCTGTCGTTACGCGTTTGAGAGTGGGGCCGGTTGTAGTGGCCGGCCCCACTAATTTTGTTGACTGTTCAAAAATTTTGGAGGCAGAGTGCGATGGGCTACTTGGATCCAACAGAGTATATCGAGTTTGGATTGTCGATAGATACGAGCGACGATTGGGCGACAATGGCGTCTTCCTTGATCGAGGCACACTGCCGAAGACCGAGTCTGCTGGTGACTCAATATGTGGAGCGAATGCGCTTGACAGCAGATTCACAGTCGGTGCGATTGAGTTATCTGCCGCTCGCACCGCTGGCTATGACAACGTCTCCTCTGGTTGGCATTCGAGTTCGCTATGGACGGCCAAGACGCGGAGAGTTGCAGGACCCTATGCTGGCGCAAGTGGCGTGGGCGTTCAGCATTCCTGGCAATTGGAGCGCGCTCGACCTGAGCAAGGTGGACTTGAACACGGTCACCGGCGACCTGACCTTTCCAATGAACCTGCTGGGCATGAACTACAACGAGGTCGAGATTACTTATACGGCTGGATTTGCAGTGGTGCCAGTAGCGGTCAAGGTGGCCTGTGCACAGATCGTGAAGAATGCACTGGCGACTCCAGCAATGAACGTGAAAGGGAGCAAGATGGACACCTTGCAGATGCAGTATTTCTCCGGCTCGCTACTCGATCCCAATGTTCAGGCAATATTGGCGCCGTATGTAGCACAGAGAATTGGGTGACGCCATGAGCAATCTATCGAATAGAGCAAGAGCAACGGCAAGTGCCACAAATGTGTTGTTGCGAACGATGGGCGGTCGATCCGTGTTGCTGCGAACTCCGGCTCCCGCTGCCGCTGCGGATGTAGCCGAGCAGTTGGGCATTGCGACGCCGAAGTTTCAGGACCTGCCGCTGTGGCCGGTCGTCTATCGCAAGGCGCGTGCAACCGTAGCCGAAGGCAAGGCGGCCAAATGGGAGATGTTGGTCTCGGCCAGCGTGGTTGAAAGTCTGCTGGGTTCGCTGGCATACAACTCCGCTAGCGTGCTATTTGCGGAAGCGCTCGGTGTTCTCTGCGACGACGTGTTACTGGAGATTGAATCCGCCACGCAGGAGCAGGCATTCGGTCAGCCCTATGTCTATCGACTGCTGCTGCACGCCCCACTGGCGCAGATGGTCTAGTGACGCAAAGCCCCTACTGCAAGCGGGTTTGCGACGGGCTGATTTTTTTGAGAGCGAGGAAGAATGCAGAACGCAAAAGATACGTTTTATACCACGCTGCAAAGTCGGCTGGCGGCATTGAATCCAGCGCGAACGATTGTTGTGCGCGGCGTATTGCGGCCAGCAACACTGGTCGAGGAGAACGAGTTGCCTTCAGCCGCGGTTCCGCTGAATGCATTCCACCTGCAATGGACCGGCCTACAGCTCGATCACGAGGGGCCGCTGCCCATGGCGACGATGGAGTGTTCCATTCACTATGCCACCGATGGCTCTGCGGGCAACGGCGGCATGGATCGCGGAAGGATGCTGGCGGCGATGGATGCCGAACTTGCAGCGGCGCTTGCAACGGAGCCGCAGATGATCGCCAAGATGAATTATTCGGCCACAAACGCAGTCGTCGCCGCCACTGCGATGGGCACCAATATCTTCTGGGCAGATCCCGTATTCAGCGCAGTCACAACGGTAGGCGAACGACTACAGCGCACAACAACGGTGCAGGTATTTGCGTATCAGGAGGCAGGTGAACTGTGAGTACAACAACGACAGAAGCAGGAGTTGTGGCGACCGTGGCTCCAGTGACCAGACGTGTGCGCGCCTACTTCGCTCCAGTAAACCGATTAGCCGGAGCGCCGACGCTCTTCGATGCGGCGCAGCAAGGAAGATTCGATCTGCACGTGCCGCCGGCGCCTTGGGTGGATCTAGGATGGGTCTCCGCATTCGCGAGAAACTCTGCAACCAAGGTCGAAGCGCTGCAAGCCGGCGCGCCAGCGATGACGGTCAGTCAGGTGCGCACACAGGTCGAGGCCAGCGTGTCGCTTGAATTCGAGAGCTGGGGAAGATTGCAAGGGACGCTGGCCTCGGGGTCGCAGCAGACAAATCTGTTGGCAACGGCGACGGGTGCCACACTCAACGGGAGCGGTGGCGCGGCTGCGACACCGATCCCCTTGCTCGTCGCAGCAACTACCGCCTCCAGCTTGAATGTGGGCGCGGCAGCAACGGCATTCAGCGTAGGCGCGCTGGTTGCGGTCGATGTCGATTACAGCGGGCAGGTTGGATACGTTGGCGCAGGCGTAAGCGCAGCGTATGTGCAATCGGCCAGCGCCGTAAATAACGACGTGAACTACGTGCGCCGAGTAACGCTGAACGTCGGCGTAGTAACGGCAATTACAGAGGGCGTGCTGCAGCTCGCAAGCCCGCTTCCCGCCGGCGTACCAACTGCGGGAATGCAGGTCAGCCAACTGGTCGGCTTCTGTGATCGCGAGGGCGCGAGTTTCTTTCAGGAATGGTCCGCGCTATTTGTCATGCAGGGCGCTCAGGGGGACCGAGTCCTGATTCATTATCCGCGTCTACAGGCCATGCAGTCTTCGTCGGAAAACAATGTGACGTTGGATTCGCCACTGAAAAAGATTCGGCTAGCAGGAGTATTTCGTGCATTACCAGTGAAGGACGCCAACGATGGCGAGAATGTTTTGTGCTTTCGGAGTTATCTGCCGGCGGCATTACGAGATGTTTAGAGCTTTTTCGGAATTGCCAGACACCCGTTATATGTCATTTTGCAGCTTAGCGCGAATATGCTTCTTCTCGCTCAACGGCGGTCTGCACCAATCCCGCAAATGCTATAGGTGCGTGATTCAGAATACGAGGAGAATTCTATGTATTGGAAGCCAAGAAGTTGGATGCTAATTGGAATACTGTTGACGGCGTTGACAGTTACCGGAGCGGCGCAGATAACTACCACTACGGTTGCGGATACAATCAACCACGCAGATGGTACACCGGCCACTGGAACCGTGCTCATCAGCTGGCCTGCGTTCACCACTAGCAATGGGAACTCGATTCCAAGTGGAAGTACATCTGTGATTATTGCGTCGAATGGCGCGTTGAGTGTGCAGCTCATTGCAAATGCTGGATCGACACCGGTTGGAAGCTACTATACGGCCGTCTTTCATCTGGATGATGGAAGCATCAGTCAAGAGTACTGGGTTGTGCCAGTAAGCACAGCAGCAGTGAGAATAAGTGCAATCGAGAGTACGGTACTACCAACCTCAGTGGCGATGCAGACAGTAAGTAAAAGCTATGTAGATACAGCCATCGCCGCGGCGGTGTCTGGCCAACCACTCGACTCATCGCCATATGTGCTGAAGGCCGGAGATACGATGACCGGGCCATTGGTTTTGCCAGCCGATCCTGTGTCGGCGCTGCAAGCTGCAGACAAAAACTACGTTGATGAGAATATCACAGCACTATCGAGTGGGTTGGGGCAACTAGTCTCTACGCTGCCGTCTGCAACACAGGTGGTAACGCAGCCTACCGGGACTCAGTTACAGGTCAACAACCTGAACGATGTGCAGTACGCCAGTCAGTATGTAAGTGGACGTGGCAATAATGGGATCGCCAATATTATAGCTAGTCCTAACTGCACCAGTGGCTGTGAGATTAAGGCGGAACAGGACTATACCGGGGAGGCATATTCCACTGCTTCGTTCAATAGTCAAACCCATCTAAAGGACGCACGAGGCGGCAGGCAGGTGGATAGCTATTACAATCCACTCGACGTTGTGAATCATAGCCTATCTATTGCTCAAGCGGTTGATGATGTGTCGACGCAGAGTGAGGCGAGCCTGCTTCAGCAGACCGGCAATGCCATTCCCGGATCGTTTGCGATGTCCATTACTCAGGAAGGCCTTGCAGGTGGCTCAAATCTATATCCAAAGGCAATTGAATCGACTATTCCCTATTTCAAGATGGGATACAGCGCACTGAATATTAAAGGAACATATAACACGCAGGGACAACATGTACTCGTTCCTGAAGAAACAGATTGCTATGGAGTAGGAGACTGCTTGATTGGTCAGCAAGCGATTTATGCCTCCGGCGGTTTCCGAGACGATGCCGACGAAGGCGCGCATCCGTTTGATATACAGATACACGAAGATACCAATGTCTTTGCGGGTACTTGCACTAGTGGATGCACAACCGGATCAACGACTGTCATGATTACGCCAAGTTCCGCAGGCGGAACACAGGGCGACGGGCGATTTCTTATTGATACAAATCCGGCAAAAGTAATTACCAATGCCAGCTCGGGAGGATTGCTAATTAGTGGATCGCAAGGTACTGGCGGTATTGCTAAACATGGTATTGCTCAATTCATCGGCACGAGCTTCCCACTAAGTGTTTTTCTTAGTACTGGACAGATAATTACATCGCAAGTTGCCAACATCGCTCCCGGAACCGTAACCTTCTCGATTGCCACCAGCGGCGTACCAGCAGGCTATGCGACAAACACCGCAGCTATCGGCGCGTCAAGCGGACTGGCCTGCGTGGTGGATCAGAGTAACGTCTTCTCTCCGAATAATTATGAGATGGCTCCGTACACCGTTGTAGATGCTACGCACCTTCAAATGACTCTGAATAAGCCGCACCAGATTCTCGCTACGTTAGCGTTTGGTGGGCTATGTGGTTACGGATTGGAGCAGACAGTCGATACTGCAAACGGTATTCGACAGCTCTTTCCCGTGGTAGGGTCTAACTCTGCGACTAGCTTGTACTATGCTCCCGGTACAACCCCAATTGTAGGAATAGCAAGTCAGACCTCTGGATTTCTCAATGTGAGTGCATCCATTGCATCAGCAACCCGGTCTGGAAACATTGTGACCATAACTACAACTGGAGACCCTGTAGATGTAAGCGGATTAACTGTGACTATCGCTGGAGTTGCTGACAGTAGCTACAACGGAAACTATGTTGTGACGACCACGGGGGTAAACACGTTTACCTACGCGCAGACAGGAGCAAACAGCTCTAGTTCAGGCGGAACTGCCTCGGTACTAACAGGTGGATTTGCGCTTTATCCGATGGCGGAGGTGCTAAGCGTCTTCGATCAGACGACGAAGAGCGTGGACGGGCAGATGGCACTTGCCCCAAACAATGTAGGGTGGGCAGCCAACGATTCAGTGGAAGAGCCACATTACTATCAAGAGAAAGTCGCCCCTGATCTGGAATTTGTTGGACAGTCGGTGCCCCGCCCTACCACCAAAACACAAGCCGGTTTGCAGTATCAACAAAATAATGGTCCGGGACTGACGGGATGGTCAATTCAGAATGCATCTCCTGCGACTAACTACTTTGGATATGGCGGCACGCATCAATCTCCTGATGCTGCCTATGAGGCGACAGGTGTATGGTTGCGTACGGCAAATCTGCAAGCTGGGGAAAAAGCGGTATTTGAAATCAACTGCAATATGCACGGATGTGGAAACTGGAATTCTGGCTATGACCTCTTTGAGCTAACAAGTAATGTAGGAACCGACATCATCAACTATTCTCCAACTACTAGTTCCTTGACGTTCAATATGCGTGGTATGCCGTACAGCTTTACCCCGTCAGCATTCACTGCAGGAACAATCAATGTGGGAACGCTGAACGCAACTACGATTAATGGCTCTATAAATGCTACGAGTATTCAGGGCAATCCCGTCTCTGCGACCGCGCCGACAGTGGGACAGACTCTGGTTTGGAATGGCACGGCCTGGGTGCCCAGCACACGTAATGCATCCACTGTTACCCTGGAACACGCTTTTACCGGAGCGGGCACGTTTAACTACGCACATAACCTGGGTACGCTTTACCCATTAATGACCTGCTATGTAAATAGCGGATCGGTGGCCTACAGCGCAAGCAATCCTGATGCAAACGATATTGCCATCACCGTTCCGGCGGCGGCGGACATCACCTGTACCTTTGGAATCTAAGGGAGATATAATATGTCGCAAATATATTCGCCAAGTTCGACGCCAGTTTACGAGACGCGACCATTTAGCGTTGCATCGCAAAAAGCAGTACGTATCTATCCCGGTGGTGTGGGGGGGGGACAGAGCGTCAATATTTTATCCGCAACCGGGCCAGGAAATGTCGCTCGCATTCAGCTTGCAGCTGGATGGGGCTATGTTACGCCCGTCGATGTAGCACAGCGTTTGCTTATTACCATTGTTGTTGATGGTCAAACCTATACCGCACCGCTGGGAATGTTTATGCTGTGGGATGGGTGGTCTACGCTGAACAATAGTACGGGTCCATCGACTGCTCTTCAGGCGTCATCGTCACAATTCTTTTTATCGAAATATCTGGGAATTGCAATTGGTGGTGATGCGCAGATGGGGGGCTATCGCAGAATCAATATTCCATATCAGTCAAGTATTTCCATTACCGTATCCAATCCATCGGATAATGCAACATCTGCATTTGTTTACTCGCAGGTCGAATATTATCCAGGTGTAGCTCCAGCAGGACTTTATCCTCCCACACAGAAAGTTTTTCACATGGTGACGAACGATTGGAGGACGTCTTCTATAGTACCTGACCAAGTAGTTACATTTCTTCCCACGGTAAGCGGAGTTGGGGAACTGGAGAGCCTTTATTTTGTTTCCTCGGCAGCTGGTAGTTTGTTTGGGGCTGAAAACTGGCTTGAACTAGCACCTATAATTTCGTTCGACGGGAATTTGTTTTCATATCGTGGCTGCGAGGATTTTTTTGGAACTCAGTTTTATGGGATGTTTGGAATCACACGTGGAGACGAGTACGGACAGGGAATTTCATTTGCAGGACAGAATCTTGGTACAACCGATGCAGTGACCTATTGGACAGGATACCGGTACTTCAAGAATTGTCCCTTGCGCTTCAACTCCAGCTTGGGAATCAACTGGACAAACCTCGACACTGCCTTCGGTAATCCAGCAACCCAGGTCGGTTCCTGCGTTGTTTACTACACGGAGAGTTGAGTTGTAGGTGTTGATGGGTAGTATTCTGCATTGTTTGATTAATTATTCTGATGCGATGTACGGGATTTGCGGAATGATTGCGATGAATTTTTGCGATCATTCCGCTTTCTTTTGTCTCGAACCTATTGGGCAACGAGGATTCTAGTTGAGATGTTCCGTTGCGTTGATGTTTCGCTTTTCTGCTTGTTTAGCGAAGGGCAGGAATCCCAATTTGTTACTAGGGTGATGGAGTTGTAATGAAAGGTGTGGGGTATGGGCTGGATAGCTTACTGGAACTTGGAAGGCGTTTCGATGAGCCGTGGATTGTGTCGAGCGAAGAAAGGGTCTCGGTTCATCTTGCACAGGAACTGCTTAGGATTAGGGACCGGACTGGACACGAAAGTGCTCTAATTGCAAATTCGGTTCAAGCCAGATTTGAAAGGGATAGAAGGCGACAGAACATTGTGGTCAAGGCTCGACAGATGGGTTTGACGACTTGGGTGGCAGGCAGATTTTTTCTCAAGACAATTACGACTTGTGGAGTGTTGACGGTACAGGTGGCACAGACGCGCGAGGCGGCACAAGGAATCTTTCGCATCGTGCAGCGGTTTTGGGAGCGTCTTCCTGAAGAGTTGCGAAAAGGCTGTTTGCGGCGGAGCCGTGCAAATGTCGGCCAAATGATTTTTCCTGAGCTGGATAGCGAGTTTCGTGTGCTGAGTGCTTCGGATGAAAGCGCTGGTCGTGGAATGACTATACAGAATCTTCACTGTAGCGAGGTGTCGCGCTGGCCTAGAGACGCTGCTGCGACCTTAGCCGGACTGCGCGCGGCGCTTGTCCCCGACGGAGAACTGGTGATCGAGAGTACACCAAACGGAGCCTATGGATGCTTTTACGAGGAGTGGCTACAGGCGAGTGAGAAGAATGTTGCGAAGCACTTCTTTCCATGGTGGATGGAGGAGGCTTATATATCAACAGCCGTCACGGATCTTCGCAATGACGAGCTTGAGTTAATGACTAAGCATGAGTTGACCCCAGCCCAGATTGGCTTTCGTCGTAGTTTAGAGGCCAGCTATCGAGGACTACGAACGCAGGAATTTGCCGAGGATGCAGAGACGTGCTTTCGCGCTACGGGCGAGTGCTGCTTCGATATTGAGTCGATCGAGCAGTACATGGCGAATCTACAGGAGCCGATGGAGACGCGGTACAACGGGGCGCTGCAAATCTGGCTTCCGCCATTGTTCGACAAGGAGTATCTGGTTGCTGTCGATACAGCAGGGGGTGGGCCGGATGGAGATTATGCCGCAGTACAGATCATCGATTTAGCTACTGGGATGCAGTGCGCTGAACTGCAGCAGCGACTTGGCCCAATGGAGTTGGCGCGTATTGCGGCCTCGCTGGGCCGCGAGTATTGCGGAGTACAGAACGCAGCTCAAATTGCGGTGGAACGAAACAATCATGGGGCAGCAGTGCTTGCTTATTTGAGTATGTCGGAAGGATATCCGCGACTCTACGAGCAGGCAGGGGTTACAGGATGGTTGACCTCGGCTAGCTCGAAACCTGCGATGATTAGTCGCATGGGAGTGCTGCTAGATGAGTCGCCGGAGTTGTTCCGGAGCCTGAGACTGCTGCGGGAGTATCGCACGTTTATCATTCACTCCGGCGGAAGAACAGGAGCAGCAAACGGCGCGCATGACGACTGTCTGATGGCAATGGCAATAGCGCAGGCGGTTCGATCGGAGAGACTACAGAATGGCTCGCACCGGATGCTGGACCGCTGATGCAGTATTCTTTTGATGTGGAGGATTTGCTACGTTGGCGGTTCTTGCGGTGCAGGCAATTCGGCGGATGCGGGGCGGCGCGCAGAGTCAGTTGATGCTCGGGGCAGATGGCAAGCTGTGGGTTGTGAAGTTTCAGAACAACCCACAGCACCTGCGCGTGCTGGCCAACGAGATGATCGCTACACGACTGGCACAGGCCGTCGGTTTGACCGTACCAGCTACTGACGTGATCGAGGTGACGGAGTGGCTGATCTCCAACACTCCCGACTTGCGCATCGAGTTGCCGCATGGACGAGCAGAGAAGTATCGCGCAGGCTTGCAGGCCGGCTGCCAGTTCGTTGGCGGACTGATGCCCGGTCAAGTGGTTGACTACCTGCCAGAGCCACAGTTGGATGAAGTTCGCAACCTGCCGGAGTTCGCCGGAATACTGGCCCTCGACAAATGGACCGGCAACTGTAACGGTCGTCAAGCGGTTTTTGATCGCAAGCCGCGCGAGCGTAAGTATCGAGCCACGTTCATCGATCAGGGCCACTGCTTCAACGCAGGCGAGTGGACCTTTCCAGATTCGCCGCTGCGTGGTGTCTACGCACGCAACCGCGTGTATGCAGGCGTGACGGGATGGAAGAGCTTCGAGCCATGGCTCAGCCGCATGGAGACAATGGAGGCGGATAGTCTGTGGAAAATCGCCGAGGTTGTCCCCCCCGAGTGGTACGGAGGAGATACAGCGGTCATCGAGCAGCTAATGGAGAAGATGTTGCTGCGTCGCGGTCGCTTGCGAGAGCTGATTGGGTCGTTTCGGGATTCAACTCGGGAGCCGTTCCCAATGTGGGAGAGGAAATTGACCGTGAGTGTCCCAACTCAATTTAATGAAGGGACACTCGATAAGTTTGTAATGTAACCAACTGCATTATTTTCGGCTGCATCGGCGTATAAAGACTGCACTGTGGCCGTGGGAATTTGATAGGTACTCTTTTGGAAAAAAATAACTGGCAGAATTGGTCTTTGAATTGCATCACTTTTCACTGTTTTGGTCACCGCTAGGTCCCTACCCGCTTGAAGCAGCACATCAGTGGGCGCTCTATCCTTGTAGCGTACTTGTTCTTGCCGCAAGGAGCGGAAGCCGCAAATTCACGTGGTCAAAGACCTGATATCGCAACTGTGTTATCAGGTCGCCAAAAAAGCAACAGCAGATCCCTGCGGGATGACAAGCAAATAGAGTAAGCGGTTACATCATTACACGGTCGCTGTGCTAGTTACAGGAATTGCTATAAGCCAATTAGTTTGTCATTGCGCAGTGTATTTTAGTTTGTCTTTGCGCAGTGCAGCAGAGGAATCTGGTTTTTCTCGCGGCGTAACGGTTTATTACCGAAGAAGCACAAATTCGTCATCAGGAGGTCGAAGGTGATTGATCGCGTTCCATGCCAGTTCTTCCTCATCCGCTATGTTCCGGATGCGGTGAAGGGCGAGTACACCAATATCGGCGTACTGCTGCGAGAGTCAGGCGGCGAGGAAAGTACGCGAGTACGTTTCACTCGCGACTGGAGCCGTGTGCGCAGCATGGATGCGGACGCGGACATTGCACTGCTTGAGGCCTTGGAGAGCGAGATTGAAATGCGCCTGAGACTGGGGGTTGCGGACAACAAGCCGATGATCGACGTCATACAGGATACGTTTTCCAACTCCATCCAGATGACAGAGGTGCGAGCCTGCCTGGCCGAAAGTCTGCCAGCGCAAATGGATCTGCTGATGCAGTTATATGTCGATCCGTTGCGCGTCAAGCAGCAACGCAAGCGCACTGGACGGGCTGCGATTGCGGCAGCCATGCGCGCCCACTTTGAGCGAGCGGGCGTCTGGGCCTTGATGCGCAAGAGCATTGCAGTCTCGATCTACACGCAACCGGGCGATCCCATGAAGATCGACTGTGGTTATCGACCCAACGGCGTCATCAAGATGTTTCACGCGGTCTCGCTCGATGGCGATGTGGAGGCGGCAAAGGTTCTCGCGTACTCCGCACCGCGCCTGCGAGATGGGGTCGCTCGCGTGGAGGCGGCCAAGCTGGAGTTGACCGCCGTGGTTGAACCGCTGCGCGTCGTATCTGATGAGGAGGATCAGTCGCATGAGTTTGAGACTGAGAGCGTCGAGCGATACCGCTTCGGCGTGGAGACGATGGAGAGCCAACAGATTCGCGTATTGACCATGAACGATCTGGCGCGCGCTGCTCAGACTGCAAAGGAAGAGCTGCGACTCTGAGAAGTACTACAGCGGTTTCCGAAATAGTGTAAAGCGACGAGTAACGGCGAAAAGCAGATTTCATTCGGGAATGACAAATAATTTGCTGTAGGTTAAATAATATGGCTACTGGTAAACAATCAGGTTGCGAAAGGACATGGCTATCAGGCTATAGCAATTAGGGAACCGTACTACGAATTATGTTTTAGGAAACTGCACCGGCAGGCACAGCGAAGTTGGCTGTGCTTTTTTTTGTGACAAACGAGATTGAAAGGGGTGAGGACGTGGGTCTTCGAACAACAGTAACGGATGCATTGCATAGGTTGACGATAGGCAATGCAGCAACGGGCAACGAGGCAACGGTCGAGGCGGCTACAGGAGACGCAGCTACAGGAGACGCAGCCAGGGGTGAGAGGAAGACGGGGATGCTGCCCTCCATTCTGAGTCCCTACAGTGCTGGCCGTGCGGGACAGACCTCGACACCTAAACCGACTGCGGCGAATCTGCGCAAGTTTGCCGAATCGCCCGTGGCGCGGCGCGCGATCAACGTCGTCAAGGACAAGATCGCCAGCATGGACTGGAAGATCAAGCTGCGTCGCGGCTACAGCAGCGCCGAGGTGCCGGAAGCTAAGCAGCGCATGAGAGTTCTACGCCGCTGCCTGGAGGAGCCAAACGTCTCGGATAGCTTCCGCACCCTCTTCGAGCAGGTTCTCGAAGACCTGCTGGTGGGCGGCTTCGGCGCGGTTGAGGTGGAGGCCACCGGCGATGAGTTGCGCCCCTTTCATCTCTGGCCCGTTGATGGAGCAACCATTGAGATCGACGTCACCTGGAACGGCGATCCCAACAAGCCTCACTACGCGCAGGCGCGTGGCGGGCCTGGCACAAAGAATCTAGTTTCACTGCTTGACGACGAGCTGATGTACATTCGCCTGAATCCGCGCAGCCACACGCCATTCGGGCTGGGTCGCCTCGAGGTCGCCTTCGAGACCGTCAATCAATTCCTAACGGCAAATAAATATGCGGGTCGCCTCGCCAGCAACTCCGTTGTGCAGTACGCTCTTTGGCTCAATGAAGCCACGCCCGAACAGCACGACCGCCTCATCCGTTGGTGGCAGGATGAGATCGAAGGCACCGGTCGCGTGCCCATTCTCAGCAGCGAGCAGAAGCCCGAGGTCCTTCGCTTTGCTGGCGGCACCGACGCCGATCTGCGCATTCAGTGGCAGGAGTTTCTAATCCTGATGATTGCGAACGCCTTCGAGTTGCCTCCCATGATGCTTGGCTTGCAGAAGGACGTCAATCGTTCCACCGCGAGCGAGATGGCCGACGAAGCCTTCCAAAGCGCGGTCATTCCCGTCGCCAAGCTGCTCGCCGAGCACATCTCTCGCGACATCTTTGCCAAAAAACTAGGCTGGCGCGAGTTCGAATTCAGCTTCAACGATCTGGAGGTGCGCGACGAAATGGAAGAGCTGCAGATCCAGACCGAGCTATTGAAGGCTGGCGTCCTCACCATAGATGAAGTACGCGAACAGCGTGGGCTGCCCAAGCTCGGAACGGTGGTGGCATCGTGATTCTGACCATCGACAATCTCGACGGCAACGGAACCATCGACTACAGTTCGACTCTCTCAGCCGATGCTCCGCTCACCATCGAGCGCGTGCTCAACGCGCCATCGCGTTGCACTGGCGCACTGTTGGTCGGCTCGCCTGCCAACCCTGGCGCGTCCTCGAGGTTGCCCGTGCCATCGCGTCGCGCGCGCGTTGCGATTACATCTAGTGGCACTACGCTCTTCACCGGCTACCTCGCCACAGAGCCGGTACCCGTCTACCTTGGTGTCGGTCTCGCAGGCCCGGTCTACCGCGTCGCCTTCTCCGCCATCAGCGACGAGTGGCTGCTCGACAAGCAGACGGCCACGCTCACCGGCTCCGGCTTCGCCATCGCTGGCGGCACACTGCTCGCGACACTCACCAACCGCATCGACGCCGGATTGCTCACCCCCTCCGGCGTCGATGGCGGCAATCAGGTTGGCGTCTTCACGCCTCAGTCCACGCAGCCTTGGTCGACCAACGCGGGCACCATCGCCAGCTCCACATACGCATCGTATCGCGTATTGAACGGAGCGCTCAGCATGAATCCCGTCGGCTCTGTCACGCACACGCTGGACTTCGACACAGGGCAAGCCGACAACTCGCTTCAAGTCGCAACACTACAGACCTCAATGGTCAGGGAGCTGGCCAATGACATCACCCTCAGCGGCCAGATCGAGCCTACCGCCTACGTCAGTGAGCTGTTCCTGGGCGATGGAACTACCACCATCTTCCCCCTTTCCGACGAGCCGTTTCGCGCCACCAAGCCGACGCTGCTTACTGACAGCTTCAATCAGCCGACCTTCAATACGCAGATATGGAACGTCACCGATCCCGGCTCGCATCTCTCGCTTGGCGGCAATGGCCTGACCTTCGCTGGCGGTAACGGCTACGACGGCCAGACCACGCTCGCCGCCATCGACCAGATCGAGATGGGAGGCACGCTGGTTGTCGAAGCGGGCAACGTGCATCTCAATGCGCCCTCCGACGGCGTGCTCTGCGGCCTCTACTCCGGCACTACTCAGCGCGCCAACTGCTTTGCGGGATACAACGTACGCCAGAGCAACGGCTCGACCCTCATCACGCCCTACGTCAACGGCGCGGAGGTCGGCACCAGCTACACCGTGCTATCGGGCCACGCCTACACGTTGCGCATTCGTCTGCACAGCCCGGAGCTGCAACGCGTTCTCCAGACCTACTACACCCGCGTCGATGGTGTCATCGAGTCCTTCGGCGGCGGCCTTGTTGCCTCGCCGATGCAGCTCGTCTTCGACCTGATTGACCTGGGCAACGCCTCCAACACGCCCGCCACCGTACTCTACGACGGAGCAGTCGCCAGCTCGCCTGCCGCCTGCACCTTCGCGGCAATCGACTCGGTCGAGCTTACCGGCTCGATAAGCTTCTGCTCCATCACCCAGACTGGATCCGCGTGGGTCGTCAGCACTCTGCCCGGCGGCGCCACCCAGACGCGACTGATCGGAATCTCCGGGGAAGGCGTCGATTGCAAGGTCGCCGACACCGGCAAAGTTACCTTCTTCTCCGGTCGCATTCCCGTCGCCGGCGAAACCGTCACCGTCTTCTATCGCCTTCGCTCCCGCGCCATCGCGCGCCTGGAAGACTCCGCCAGCGTCACTGCTGAGGCAGTCGGAGGAATCCCTGGCACCGCACGTTGGCTGGGCAAAGTCGTTCGTCCACTCGCCCGCTCCAGCGCCGATTGCGAGAGCGCCGCCGAGGCCGTCCTCCGCTTCGCCTCCAGTCGCGCCGCAGCCATTGCTGGCAGTTATGCAGCGATCAATCCAACGACAGACGTCTGGCCGGGTGATGTTTTAAGCATTACCGCCAATAGCCAGACGTGCAATGTCGTGGTGCGCAAGGTTAATGTCAGCGACGGGCACGCCACACCAGAGCTTTTGACCTACCGCATCGCATTCGCCAACGACTGGGCCGACTCGCTCGGCATCACCCTCTCGGAGGCCATTGCCCCCGACACATTCCTTCCAGCAACCGCGCAGCCCGCACCAGGAGCTGTTCTCGCAAACCTGCAGCAGCTAACCGTAACCAGCGCATCGACCACCGCGCTCCAGATCGACGCCGGAACCGTGCCGCCCGCTGGCGGAGGCTTTGAGGTCCGCCTGCGCGACTGGGACTTCGCCTCCGGCATTGATCAGAATCTCGTCCTTCGCTCTCCCGTTCGCAGCTTCTCGATCCCGCGCTCGGCGCAGATCGAGCGCTATTACATTCGCATGTTCGACGCCTCGACTCCGCAGCTCTACTCGCGACTCTCCAGCGCCGTCTTCACCAATCTTCCGGTCGCCTAAACCGCCCGATCCCGATAAGGAGCAACAAATATGTCAGACTTCGAGGCACAAGTTCTCGCCGACCTCAGCGTTTTAAAGAGCCAGATGGAGCAAATCATGGGTATCGGGCAACCCGGACGCCTCGCGCAGATCGAGGACCGCATAACGGAGCACGAAAAAACCGTGCAACGCCTGAAAGGAATCGCCGGTGCCTTTGGCGCTCTTCTCACCATCACCCACATTGCCATCGACTTCCTCGTCGGCCACCATTGAGCCTTCATGGGACTGCGCCCCATGCTGGTATAGAGCGCGCCGTTGGCGCTTTGCCAGACAAGGGCAAAGACAAAAGCAAATGCAGATTCTCTTCGGGAATGACAAAAAAAGAAACAGACAGACAAACAAATCGGCCTACCACGATACGGTAGCCGTTCCAGGAGGCAACACAAATGGATTTCTTGAAATTATTTCTACGCAGTATCTCTCTTCTTCCCAGCTTGATTCAGGGTGTCGAAGCCCTGTACGGCGCAAAGTCGGGCGCGCAGAAGAAAGACGCAGCGCTCGCCGTCATCGGCTCCAGCATTAACGTAGCCGACGCCGTCAGCACAAAGCAGATCGCCGACTCAACCAAGTTCACTGCCGGGCTGAACCTGATCGTCGACGGCGTCGTTGAGTGCCTCAACGCCAGCATCTGGTCCAAGTCACCCGCGGCGGAGTGAGCCGCCGACAGACACCCACGGGGGCAACCGATTGGCTTGCCCCCGTCCGCTCCCAATCGTCGCATGAAATCCACTCAGACTGAATCCATTAGCCCCCGGTCTGAATCGTATAATCTGCATATGCCAAATCAATCAGAGACCAAGCCCCTAGTCGCAGTCTTAATGGGAAGCCGCAACGATTTCTCCATCATGCGTTCCGCCGTCGAGATTCTGCGCGAGTTCGGCATTCCTTATGAGGCGCGCGTCGTCTCGGCTCATCGCACACCGGACCAGATGTTTGCCTACGCCGAATCCGCCGCCGATCGCGGCCTGCGCGCCATCATCGCGGGTGCGGGCGGAGCCGCTCACGTTGCCGGAATGCTCGCGGCCAAGACCACCGTCCCGGTCCTGGGCGTGCCTATTGCCGCGACTGCACTGCAGGGCTTTGATTCCCTGCTCTCGATCGTCCAGATGCCGAAGGGCGTTCCCGTTGCCACCTTCGCCATCGGCGCTGCGGGTGCGGCCAACGCAGCCATCTACGCCGTGCAGATCCTCGCCGCAACTGACCCGGCGCTGCGGGCAAAGTTCCTCGCCTGGCGCGAACTCCGACGCGATGAAGTCCTCGCGCAGACGCTCGACGACCAACCGTCCGCAACTTCCTAGTGCTTCAAATATAGGACGGGCCGTTGGCCCTGCCAGACGACGGCAAAGCAATAGCAATCCAACATCAGCAGATGTATCTATATGTCAATACAGCCTAGCAGCCATCCGCCTTGCCGCCACAACCATCTGGCCCAATAGCTGACGCGGTCTAGGACTTTTGCTGTAAACGGGCTTGCATCCGCTGCATCACCAGCGGCGGCACCAGTTCGCTGACGTTTCCGCCCAGCTCGAAGACGTTCTTTATCAGCCGCGAGCTGACGTAGGTGTACTGCTCGGTTGGCATCATGAAGATCGTCTCCAGATCGGGGGCGAGCTTGCGATTCATCATCGCCATAGGGAACTCGTACTCGTAGTCGGTGATAGCGCGGATGCCACGCAGCACGGCCTTGGCTCCCTGCGAGCGGGCAAAGTCCACCAGCAGACCGTCGAAGGTCATCACGGAGACGTTGTCGAATGGCTTGACCGATTGCGAGATCATTTCAAGACGCTCAGCCACGGTAAACAACGGCGTGCCTTTGTCGGAGTTGAGCAGGATGGCAACCACCAGCTCGTCGACGATCTTCGACCCGCGCTCGATCAGGTCCAAATGCCCATTGGTTAGCGGATCGAAGGTTCCAGGATAGATCACCTTAATGTTTTTCATGGCTGTTCCTAAGGATACCTCACGGTGCCTGCCCTCTTCGACCGCAAATTATTGCTGAGCGGAGTAGACTTTCACCAATTCACCTCGTCTGTCCTAGTAGCCGCACGAAGCCGGGCCTGAAGCGCGATCGGCCGGTAGCTACCTCAGCATGGGATTAGCGGGAGGGATGAGTTTTGAGAGCCGCAGAGATGACCATGACACCAAACGAAATTCCGAGCTTCGACACGACCGGCCTGGAGCGGGAGCGATCAGCCACTGCGCTGGACGATCTGGACAGCGTGGTGGCAATGTATCAGCCGCGCGTCTTCCGATATTTGCTGGCCACGCTGCGCGACCGTGACGCGGCGGAGACTCTGACGCAGGAGACCTTTCTGCGCGCCTGGACGGCCCGCGACACCTTTCGCGCGGACTGTTCGCTGGCGACCTGGCTGATCCGCATCGCGCTCAATCTGGCGCGAGACCACACCCGCACCGGACGCTTTCGCTTCTGGAAGAGCGTCTCGGCCAACGCGGTCGATGCTACAGACGTCGCATCGAGCGTTCCGACGCACGATCTCTCGGCTGAAGCACGGCTGATCGCGCAGCAGCAGGTTGCCAACATCTGGCAGACGGTCGATGGCCTATCCGAGCGGCAACGCACAGTCTTTCTTCTGCGGTTTCTGGAGGAGATGGAGATTCCCGAGATCGCCCAAGCAACCGGTATGCCGCTGAGCACGGTCAAGAGCCATCTGTACCGCGCCCTGGCGATTGTACGCGAAGAGCACGGCAGAGCCCCGCAAACCCTCAACCAAGCAGCGAAGGAGACAGCATGACTCCTCAATTCGATTCGCAAAAAGTCAATCCGCGGGAACTCGCAATGGACCGAGACCGCACCAATGGGCCTCACCTGACCTCCGATCAGTTCGGCGATCTGCTGGGGCGGAGCGTGACCGAGACCGCACCGCCGGAGGCCGAATGGGTCGATGCCCACCTGCATGCATGCCAACAGTGCTCGGCGGAGCTGGCCGAATTACGCCAGTCGCTGGCCCTGTTTCGCGATGCAACCAGCGCTTACGCTGACAAGCAGATGCGACCGCTCCCGCGATTGGTTCCTGTGCGACGCGCGCAGGTCCGCTGGTTGATCCCGACGTACTGGGCTACAGCCGCTGCGGCAATGCTGTTGACCGCACTACTGCCCCTACAGGTGTTGCGCCAACACTCTCCGTCGGCGCAGCCCGCAGCGGTTGCATCCAGCACGACCGCTTCCGGTGCAATTGACCATTCGCAATCTGATGAGGCACTGCTGGATGACGTGGATCGTGAGGTCTCCGCGTCGGTTCCCACGCCGATGCAGGCGCTGGCCGATCCAAGCGCTTCAAGCACATCAACTTCGACTGATGATTCTGATTCGGCTTCAACCCAAAGGAAAAACTAATTATGAAGATGCAAACGATTCAACCCACTCTACTCTGGCTGGCTGCGCTGACGCTTGGCGGCTCGATTGCGCTGGCGCAACAGCCTGCGGCACCCGCGAATCAACCCCCTGCTGCTCCCACAGCGGAATCGAATGGCGCCCCAGACGGCGCCGCCGCACCGATTGAACGTCAACCACCATCGGACGCCTACGCGCATCCCGGCCCCGGCGCTGCGCAGGCAAGACGTCAGGGGCTGCAGAGCGCACACCGTCTTGATCGGGCTGGCGTTGCCGACAAGAGCCGCGAGGGGTTCCGGGGCGATGAGGCGGAACGCTTCCGCGCAGCGCATGAGGGCGGATTTGAAGAGGGGCTGCACATTGGACCCGAGGGCTTGTGGTGGAGGAATCCCCAAATTGCGCAGAAGATCGCGCTGACGCCGGATCAGATCAAGCACATGGACGACATCCTACAGAAGAGCCGGATCGAGCTGATCGACCTGAAGGCGAATCTGGAGAAACAGAACGCCTTCCTAGAGCCACTGTTGAGCGCCAACCCGGTCGACAGCGCAAAGACTCTGGCGCAGATCGATAAGATCGCTCAGGCTCGCGCGGACCTGGAGAAGGCCCACGCCCGGCTTCTGCTTGGGATTCGCGGCGTGCTTACACCGGAGCAGTGGACCAAACTGAACACGCATCGAGGTCCCGGAGGAGCTGGCCCCGCAGGCCCTGGTGGAGCAGGCGCATCGGGCGGCTTCGGCGCAGGTGGACATGGCGGTGGATTTGTCCCCGGACACGGCCCCAACAACTTCATTGAGTCTGAGCCGATGCAGTAGACGCGCCAGAGAAGCACTACAACTATGAGCAAAACGACCGAAGGGCACCCACAGAGGAGTGCCCTTCGGTCGTTTTGCTCTAAGGATATGGTGACTTCTGAGAGGCAAAGCGGGAGCTTGTTGGCAGAACGGCTGGGCGTCTCGTTTGTCGGGATTCTGCGCTCCGTTCACAATGACAATCTATAGAGCGGTTCCCGTAATGATGTATGCCGTAGTCGAACGACAATAAAGCAGATTC